>NZ_JBHUUX010000072.1:0-26347 GCF_042670845.1 Promicromonospora sp. NPDC057138
CTCCCGGTGGACGCCGGGAGACTCGGACAGGCGCTCTACTTCGTCAGTCGCGAGGGGGAAGAGGGGAGGAGGGTGGGGGTCAGCCTCGGCGGAGCTTGCGGACTACCCGCTTCGCCGTCGGCAGGGCGGTGTTCCAGGTGTTGTACCAGCGCGAGAACGCGACGTCGATCGAGCCGACCAGCTCGTCGGTGTGCTTGGCGAAGCTCTTCTTGAAGTCGCTGATGCCGTCGTTGAGCAGGCCGTTCATGTCGTACCGCACGAGGCCCTGCTCCTGGGCGATCTCGATGGTGCGCCAGTACGTCGGGGCGGTGGCGGTCGCCTTGCGGCCGGCGTCGTTGCCGCCGCCGTACAGGAGGAACGAGGTGCTCGCCGAGTTGACGCACCACGCGAAGCACGCGGGCGCGTCGTCGATGTACGTGGCCACCAGCACCGACCGCTCGCCGAGCTCCCGGTGGATGTCGAGGTAGTACTTGTCGTGGTGGATGGCGAACCCGGCGCGCTCGGCAGTCTCCTTGTAGACGTCGAGCACCCGGAGCACCTCCGCATCCTCCGTGACCCGGCGGATGTCGAGGCCCGTGCGGCTGCCCTTGCGGATCTCGTACCGCGTGGACTTGCGCATGTCCGCCATGAGCGCGTCGCCGGTCTTGGTGAGGTCCAGGATCAGCGTGCTCGGGATCATGATCTGGTTCGGCGCGTACCGCCGCCCGGCCAGGTCGAGCTGCGTGCCGGCCGGCCAGTCCGGCTCGATGGTGATGCCGACGCCGCCCACGTTCTCGCGCGCCCACTCCACCACGGTGTTGGTCACGGCGTTGCGCGTGGCGGTGTCGCCGACGCCGAAGACCGCCTGCGCCGTCTCGCCGTCATGGTGCGCCACGACGGGGCCGCGAGGCACGTACGAGAGCGCCTTGAACTGGGCCGGCAGCGGCCGCACGAGGAGCTGCGCCAGGCCAACGGTGGTGCCGTCCTCGGTGATGCGCAGCCGGTGCGCGCGCCAGTTGCCCGCGGCCTTGACCTCGCCCCATCCCCACAGCTGGAGCGGGTGTCCGCCCAGGGCGAGCACCTCGCGATCCCAGGTCGAAGGTTCGGTGACGACGTCGACGGCGAGCGTGATGGGCTCCGACAGGGCTGGCATGGGGACGACTCTACTGGGGCGGGCGGGGCGAGTTCACACCGATGGCTGCGCGGCGTCGGCGAACGCCTGTTCCAGGCCCGTGGCCAGCAGACCGACCTGCCACTGGCGTGCTCCGCGGCCCCGCAGGAACTCGGTGATCGTTGCGGCGTCGGCCGGCCTCGGCGGCGTCCAGCACAGGCGCCGGAGGGCGTCGGGCTGCAGCAGGTTCTCCACCGGGATGCTCAGCTCCTGCGACAGCGCCGTCACGAGCTCGCGCGCCGCCGCGAGGCGCCGCGCCGCCGTGGCGTCCCGGTCGCCCCAGGTGCGCGGGGGCGGCGGGCCGTCGGTGCGCGGGCCGCGGACGGACGGCAGCTCGGCGTCGGGCAGGGCGCGCGCGTCGTCGATGGCCTTCTGCCAGTACGCGGCGCGGCGCTTGGTGCCCTTGCCCGCGAACTCCGGCAGCGCGACGAGCTGGCCCGCGGTCTTCGGCATGGCCTTGGCCGCGGCGACGATCGCCCGGTCGGGCAGCACCCGGCCCGGCGAGATGTCCCTGGCCTGGGCGCTGGCGTCGCGCGCGAGCCACATGGCCCGCACGGCGGCGACCTGCCGCGGGTTGCGCAGCACGTGCATGCCGGACGTGCGCCGCCACGGGTCGACGCGTGGCGCCGGCGGGGCGGCTGTGCGCACCGCCTCGAACTCCTGCGCCGCCCACTCGGACTTGCCGGCGGCGTCGAGCCGCTCGGCGAGCCGGTCGCGCAGCTCGACGAGCACCTCGACGTCGAGCGCGGCGTACCGCAGCCAGTCCTCCGGGAGCGGGCGCGTGGACCAGTCGACCGCCGAGTGCTCCTTGGCCAGCCCCAGGCCCAGCACCTCGGCGACGACGGCGGCGAGGCCCACGCGCTCCATGCCGAGCAGGCGCGCGGCGAGCTCGGTGTCGAAGACCCGGGCGGGACGCAGGCCGTGCTCGGCGAACCCCGGCAGGTCCTGGGAGGCGGCGTGCAGCACGAACTCGGCGTCGCCGACGGCCTCGCCCAGCGGCGAGAGGTCCGGGACGCCGACCGGGTCGATCAGCGCGGTGCCCGCACCTTCGCGCCGCACCTGGACCAGGTAGGTCGCCTGGCCGTACCGGTACCCGGAGGCGCGCTCGGCGTCGGCGGCGACCGGCCCGGAGCCGGCCGCGAACGCCTCGACGACGCGCGCGAAAGCACCCTGGGTCGACACGACGTCGGGCAGCCCGTCGGCGGGCTCGGTCAGTGGTGTGACGGGTGCCGGCACGGGCGTCGATGTCTCCGCAGGGACTCCTCGCTCCGTGGTGGTCATGGACCTACCGTATGGCGTTGCCTGGAGCGGTCGGTAAACCGCCTGGTGAGCGCCGCGACGCCGTCGGGCAGCGGGGGCACTCCGGCCGCCATGGTGAGCAGCGCCGCCCACGCGCGCAGGTGGGTGCCGAGGTGGGTGTCGAGCGGCGTCCACGACGCGCGGATCTCGAGGTCGACGGCGTCGGGCGCACCGGTCAGGGCGCCGTAGCTCTGGGACAGCACGCGGGTGACCGTGCCGCCGTCGGCCACGGTGTCGGTGCCGGGTGCGAGGCCCGCGGACTCGAGGCACTCGCCGACCCAGGACCAGGCGACGTCGGCCAGCATGGGGTCGGCCGCCATCTCGGGCTCCAGCGAGGCGCGTACCAGGGTGACCACGCGGAAGGTGCCGTGCCAGGCCTCCTGGCCCGCAGGGTCGTGCAGGACGACGAACCGGCCGGTGGCCAGCGGTTCCTCCACGTGGTCGTGGTCCTCGCCGGTGTCGCGGCCGGCCGGGCCCGGCGGCCTGCCGGCCAGGACGTCGCCCGCCAGGGCCACGCTGAACGGGGCCACCCGGCGCGGGGCCGGGATCTCCGTGAGGCGCACCTCGGCGCGCAAGGCCTGGCGCCGCAGGTCGGCGAGGGCTGCTGCGAAGTCGACGGGAACGCCGGTGGGCGGGCCGCTGGTCACCACTTCACGGTACGTCCGCTCGACGGCCGCCCGGCGGAGGCGCGCGGCTGTCGCCGGATCGTGACCTGCGTCGCCTTGCGTTCTCGCGCCGGACTAGGCTGGCCGCGGGTCACGGCGCGCTGCGCGCGGGCCGGCCCGTTCCGACTTCAGAAGGAGCAAGAACGTGTCAGGCACAGCACAGATCGGCGTCACCGGGCTGGCGGTGATGGGTCGCAACCTCGCGCGGAACTTCGCACGCCACGGCTACACGGTGGCGGTCCACAACCGCTCGTACGCGAAGACCGAGTCGCTGGTCGCGGAGCACGGCAGCGACGGCGAGTTCGTCCCGAGCGAGTCGATGGCGGACTTCGTCGCGTCGCTCGAGCGGCCGCGCAAGGTGGTCATCATGGTCAAGGCCGGTGGCCCCACGGACGCCGTCATCGACGAGCTGGTGCCCCTCCTGGAGGAGGGCGACATCGTGGTCGACGCCGGGAACGCGCACTTCCCGGACACGATCCGGCGCGAGGCCGCCCTCAAGGAGCACGGCCTGCACTTCGTGGGCACCGGTGTGTCCGGCGGCGAGGAGGGCGCGCTGAACGGCCCGTCGATCATGCCGGGTGGCACGCGCGAGTCGTACGAGTCGCTCGGCCCCATCCTGGAGGACATCTCCGCGAAGGTGGACGGCGTCCCGTGCTGCACCTACGTGGGTTCCGACGGCGCCGGGCACTTCGTCAAGATGGTGCACAACGGCATCGAGTACGCCGACATGCAGCTCATCGCCGAGGCGTACGACCTGCTGCGCCAGGGCCTCGGTGCCTCCGCGGCGGAGATCGGCCAGATCTTCGCGCAGTGGAACACGGGCGACCTGGAGTCGTTCCTCATCGAGATCACCGCCGACGTCCTGCAGCACGTGGACGCGGCCACGGGCAAGGCGTTCGTCGACATCGTCCTGGACCAGGCGGAGCAGAAGGGCACCGGCCGCTGGACGGTCCAGAACGGCCTCGACCTCGGCGTGCCCATCACGGGCATCGCGGAGGCCACGTTCGCCCGGGCGCTGTCCGGTTCGGTGCCGCAGCGCGCCGCCGGCCGTGCCGCTCTGCCGGCCCACGCCGCGGCGTGGGAGGTCAAGGACCGCGACGCGTTCATCGAGGACGTCCGCCAGGCCCTGTACGCCTCCAAGGTCGTCGCCTACTCGCAGGGCTTCGACCAGATCGCGGCGGCCGCCACCGAGTTCGGCTGGGACATCGACCGCGGCGCCATGGCCCGGATCTGGCGCGGCGGCTGCATCATCCGCGCCCGGTTCCTGAACCGGATCACCGAGGCGTACGAGCGCGACCAGGACCTCCCCCTGCTGCTCGCGGACGAGTACTTCACCGACGCCGTCGCGAGCGGCCTGCCCGCGTGGCGCCGCATCGTGGCCGGCGCCGCCCAGAACGGCGTGCCCGCTCCGGCGTTCTCGTCCTCGCTCGCGTACTACGACGGCGTCCGCGCCGAGCGGCTCCCCGCTGCCCTGGTGCAGGCGCAGCGCGACTTCTTCGGTGCGCACACCTACAAGCGCGTCGACCGCGAGGGCACGTTCCACACCGAGTGGTCCGGCGACCGCACGGAGGCTGAGGCGTGAGGGGCAACCCCGCTGACAAGGGGCTGGTAGGTGGCGGTGGGGAGAGCTCCGCGCCGGAGATGCTGGTGATCGGGGTCGGCGGCGACGTCGGCATGTACGCCCTGGTGCGCGCGTTCCACGAGCAGTACCGCACCCACGCGATAGTGCTCTCCAAGGTCGCCACCCGCGCCATGCAGGACTCGGCGATCGCCGAGAACGTGGTGGTGCCCGGCCTGGACGAGGTGGACGTGTTCCTCTCGACCCTCGAGGGCCTCGCGCAGCAGCACCGGGACAAGGTCCTGATCCTGCTGACGAACGCGGACTGGCACGTGCGCACCGTCATCCTGCACCGGGACCGGCTGGCGGCGGCCGGGTACGTGCTGCCGTACCCGTCGCTGCCGGTGCTGGAGCAGGTCAGCAGCAAGGAGGGCTTCGCCGAGGTCTGCGACCAGCTCGGCATCCCGACGCCGCGCACCGTGGCCGTCGACGTCGCCAAGCTGGTGGCGGACGGCGGCCGCGCCGCGGTGCCCGCCCTCGAGGTGGACCTGCAGTACCCCGTGGTGGGCAAGCCGTCCAACAGCGCCGAGTGGTACTACGTGGACTTCCCCGGAAAGGCGAAGATCCACCACATCGACTCCCGCGAGGAGCTCGACGTGATCCTGGGCCACCTGGCGGACGCGAAGTTCCCGGGCACGTTCCTCGTCCAGGAGTTCATCCCGGGCGACGAGACGCAGATGCGGTCCCTGACCGCGTACCGCGACACGTCGGGCGAGGTGACGCTCCTGGCCACCGGTCGGGTGCTGCTGGAGGAGCACACGCCGGGCACGCTCGGCATCCCCGCCGCGATCCTGGTGGAGGCGTACGACGACGCCATGGACGCCGCCACCCGGTTCCTCGACACGACCGGCTACGTGGGGTTCGCCAACTTCGACTACAAGCTGGACCCGCGCACGGGCCAGCACGTGTACTTCGAGGTGAACCCCCGCATCGGGCGGAACAACTACTACGTGACGGCCAGCGGGGCCAACGTGGCTCGCGTGCTCGTCGAGGACTGGGTGCTGCGCCGCCCGATCCGCCCGGTGCGGGCGGTGCGCGAGGTGCTGTACACAGTGGTGCCGTTCGGCCTGCTGACCAGGTACGTCCTGGACCCGGAGCTCAAGTCCCGGCTCAAGGCCCTGCGGGCGAGCGGCGACGTGATCAACCCCCTGAAGTACGACGGCGACTCCGGCCTCAAGCGCCGGCTCATCGTCGAGGCGATCACGCAGAACTACCGCCGCAAGTACGCGCAGTACTACCCGGAGCCGACGTCGACGGGCTACTGACCCCGCCGCCGGCTTCACTGACGTGTCAGACCCTCAGGTCACTCCGGTGGCCTGAGGGTCTGACACTTCCGAGGTCTTTCTCACCTATGGGTACTTCTGCCCGCTTTTACGCCTTGCGCCATGTGTGGTTGATCGGGACACTGTGTGCGCACTTGCTGGATATCTCCAGCGCAAACCGTGAGAGAGGCTTCTTCCTGATGTCGTTCATCGAGTCCATCCGGACCGTCCTGTCGAAGTACGCGGCCTTCAGCGGGCGCGCCCGGCGCTCCGAGTTCTGGTGGTACTACCTGGCCGTGACGATCGTGGACAGCGTCCTCTACTTCGTCCTCATCGTCCCGGGCCTCAGCGCGTACAGCGCCGCCACCATGGAGTACGCCATGGCCGGCGACCCGTCCGCGCCCATGCCCTCGATGCCGGGCTCCTTGACGACCGGGTACGTGATCCTGTCGCTCGTCAACCTCGCGCTGCTCCTGCCGAGCCTCGGCGCCGCCGTCCGCCGCCTGCACGACACCGACCGGTCCGGGTTCTGGTATCTCCTCAGCTTCATCCCGTTCGTCGGCGCCATCATCCTGATCGTCTGGTGGGCCGGCGCCGGCACCCCCGGCCCGAACCAGTACGGCCCGGACCCCAAGGCCGTCGAGCCGGCCGCCGCCGTCTGACCTTCGCCGTCCTCGCCCCGCGCGGGGCGAACCGGCCCGAACCTACGAACCAGGGAATCATCCAGCACATGTCCTTCACCGACTCCGTCCGGACCTGCCTGCGCAAGTACGGCACCTTCAGCGGCCGGGCCCAGGCCTCCGAGTACTGGTACTTCTACCTCGCGCTGGCGATCGTGAACGCGGTCGTCTTCGCGGCGTTCCTGATCCCGGCCCTGGCCACGATGGACCCCGTCACCCAGGAGCCGGGCGTGCTCGGGTCGATCGGCTCGACCCTCGTGGGGATCATCGCCCTCGGCACGTTCGTGCCGCTGCTCGCGGCGGGCGTCCGGCGCCTGCACGACACGGGGAAGTCCGGCTGGTTCTACCTGCTGTGCCTCGTCCCGGGCGTCGGCGGCATCATCATCATCGTGCTGCTCGCCCTGCCCGGTGAGCCCGGCCCGAACCAGTTCGGGCCCGACCCCAAGGCCGTGGCGCAGTACGCCGCAGCCTGATCTAGCCTGAACAAGTGAACAGCCCCCGCCCCGTCCTCGTCGTCGGGGCGAGCGGATACGTCGGCAGCCGGGTCGCTCGCGGCCTGGCTGCCGACGGTGTTCCCGTGCTCGCCGCGGCGCGCCACGAGCTGCCGGAGCGGGTCACCGTCCAGGCCGGTGTGATCGCCGTCCGCGCCCCCGAGGTGAGCGCCCTGCCCGACGCCGTCCGCGCTGCCTGCGCCCGGGCCGGCTCCCCGCTGCCCGGGGCCGTCGTCGCCTCGATCGGCGGCTGGCGCAAGGGCGCGGCGCTCCTCGACCTGGAACCCTCCCGGTGGTCCGCGACGCTCGCCTCGCACCTCACCGCGCACCTCGACGCCGCCCGCGCGCTCGCGCCGCTGCTGGAGCCCGGGGACCCGTACGTCGTGCTCAACGGGGCGGCCTCCCGCGAGGCCATGGCCGGCTCCGGCGCGATCAGCGTGACAGGTGCCGGGCTGGCGATGCTCGTCCAGGTGCTCCGCCTGGAGTCGACAGGCCCCCGCTTCCACGAGCTCGTCATCGACCACGCCGTCGCGGGCGACGACCGCAACCAGGACCCGGCCCAGACCAGGTCCCCCGCCCAGGTGGTGCGCGCCCTCGGCGAGCTCCTGGACGACCCCGGCGCACCCGCCGTCCGGCACGTGTGACGTTGCTCTCCTGGCACGCCCCGTGAGCTGACGCGCCGGTAATCTTTTGCTTCGTGACAGCCGCCACCACCACCGACAGCCAGACCGTAGCGACCGCCCTGTGCGCCGTCCGACCACAGGTCCCTGTCGACCGGCTCGTCACCGATCTCCTGCCGCCGCGCCACTTCGAGAATGCTCGGTTCGCGACCTACCGCGCCAACCCCGCGCACCCCAGCCAGGCCCGCGCGCTCGCCCGCCTGAAGGAGATCGCCGACCAGATCACGGCCCCGCGGCGCGGCCTGTTCACCCGGCGCAAGGCAGCCCCGGCGGTCTACCTCGACGGCGGCTTCGGCGTCGGCAAGACCCACCTGCTCACCTCGCTCGCCCACGCCGTCGGCGAGGCGCTCGGCCCAGCCCTTGGATCGGGTGCAGTCGCCTACGGCACCTTCGTCGAGTACACCAACCTCGTCGGGGCGCTCGGGTTCCTCCCGACCGTCGATGCGCTCGCCGCCAAGAAGCTGGTCTGCATCGACGAGTTCGAGCTCGACGACGCCGGCGACACGACCCTCATGTCCCGCCTCATGCGTGAGCTCGCGGACCGGGGCGTGGCGCTCGCCGCGACGTCGAACACGCTGCCCGACGCGCTCGGCGAGGGCCGGTTCGCCGCCCAGGACTTCCAGCGCGAGATCAAGGCCCTGTCCGACCGCTTCGAGACCCTGCGGGTCGACGGCGAGGACTACCGTCATCGCGACGTCGTCACCGACTCCGAGCCCCTGACCGAGGACGAGGTCACCGCCGCCGCAGCCCGCCCGGGCGCCACGCTCGACGCGTTCGACGACCTGCTCGCACACCTCGCCACCGTGCACCCCAGCCGGTACGGCGTGCTGCTCGACGGCGTCTCCGTCGTCGCGCTGACCGGCGTGCACCCGGTGACGGCCCAGGAAGTGGCGCTGCGCCTCGTGGTGCTCGTGGACCGCCTCTACGACCGGGACGTGCCCGTGCTGCTCGGCGGCTCGGGGGACACCCGCGGGCTGTTCACCGAGGAGATGCTCGCCGGCGGCTACCGCAAGAAGTACTACCGCGCCCTGTCCCGCCTGGGCGCCCTGGCCGAGGAAGGGCGCAAGCGCGTCTGACGCTCAGGTCGCCGCCAGGCGCGCCTTCTCCGCCGCCACGTCGAAGTCGGCGGGCGGCCAGCCCAGGTCCAGCGACCGCAGGGCGTCGGTCAGCAGCTCCGTGACGGCCAGACGGGAGTACCACTTCCGGTCCGCCGGAACGACGTACCAGGGCGCCTCCTTCGTGGACGTCCGGTCCAGCATCTCCTGGTAGGCCGCCAGGTACTCCGGGAGCTTCTTGCGTACGTCGATGTCGCCCGGGTTGTACTTCCAGTGCTTGTCCGGCCGGTCGAGCCGTTTGGCCAGGCGCTTCTTCTGCTCGTCGGCCGAGACGACGAGCGCCACCTTCACGATCGTGGTGCCCGACGCCGCCACCTCGGCCTCGAACTCGTTCAGCTCGGCGTAGTGCCTGCGCCAGGTCTTGACCGGCTCCAGCCCGTTGACTCGGACCACCAGGACCTGCTCGTGGTGCGACCGGTCGAACACGCCGAGATAGCCGGGCACGGGCAGCGCGTTGCGTATCCGCCACAGGTAACCGTGCTCCCGCTCCTCCTCGGTGGGCGCGCCGAACCCGCGGTGCATCACGCCCTGCGGGTCCACCATGCCCACGACGTGCTGCACGATCCCGCCCTTGCCCGAGGTGTCCAGGCCCTGCAGCACGAGCAGCACGGACCGGTCGCCGCCGGTGCGGCCGTGCGCGAAGAGGCGCTCCTGCAGCTCGGCCATCTCGTGCCCGCGGACGGCCATGAGCTCCTCGCCGTCGGCGCGGCTGCCCCGCCAGCCGGGCGTGGCGGCCTGGTCCAGGGCGCTCAGGTCGGTGCCGTGCACCCAGCGCAGGGCCTCGCCGGCCGGGGTCTTCCACAGCTTCTCCGGGTTCTCGTCCATCGGGTGCCACCTCTCGCGCGACCGGCCGGCGCCGGTCCCTGACCTCAGGCTCTCAGGTCAGGTCTCAGCGCGCAGCACGGCGGTCATCCGGGGCGGCACCGTCAGGGTGTCGCCGACCAGGCGCGTCGCGCCCGGCTCCCAGGCCGCCGCGAGCCGATAAGCCCCGGGCAGCGGCGCCTTGACCGCGCCCTCGGCGGGCCGCAGCAGGCTCCCCAGGCGCAGCGCGGCCAGGCCGTGGCCCGTGTTGAGCACGAACGCCAGGCTGCCGCGCAGCACCGCGATGACCGAGCGGTCGCCGGTGGACCGGACGTCCAGCGGGAGGTCCAGCTCGTCGGCGACGCTGTGCCGGATGGCGATCAGCTCGCGCGCCCAGCGCACCAGGCGCCGCTCGCTGTCGTTGCGCGGGACCACCGGCGCGTGCACGGTGTCCAGCACCAGCGGGTTGCCCGCGAGGATGACCGTCGCGAGCACGCTGGCCCGGATGTCGACGTCATCCACGCCCAGCAGCGCCGTCGCGGGGCTCTCCTCGCCCGCCCACGGGACCGTGAGCTGGGTGGCGGGCAGCCGGGTGATGTCCTCGACCACGCTCGCGCCGGCCCGGACACGGCTGCGCCGCCCGCCGTTCTGGCGGGTGGCCCGGCGCACCGACGGGTGCACCAGGTCGGCGAGCATCTGCAGGGCCTGGATGTCCTCCGTGCGGCCCGGGCCGGACAGGAGGCGCAGCAGGATGGTGGTCAGCCGGTCGCTGCGGCCGGGGCCGTCCACGAGCAGGCTGAACCGGCGCTCGAGCTGCTCGCCCATGCCGACCACATAGTCCGCCAGCTCGCCCAGGAACGGGGTCGGCGAGCGGTCGACGAGCGCGTCGACGTCGAGCACCAGGCCGTCCACGTGGTACTCCCGCAGCCAGTGCCGGGCGTCGTCGACCAGGAAGTCGCGTGGGCCGCGGCTGCCGCTGCCGTCGAGGTTGATGCGGTCACCCACGAAGTCCGTGCGGACCGTGGGCGCGGACGGGACCTTGCCCGCCCGGGTCCCGATAGGCGGCAACTGGCCGGTGCGGAGCTGGATCGGGCCGGTGCGCGGCCGGTCCAGCGGCACCTGGCCGGTCCGGGGGCGCATCGCCTGCAGCGCGTACTCGCCCGCGTCGCCGACGTCGGGCCGCGGGGGGCGCGGCCGCCCGCCGCCGCTGAGGTACGGGCCGTAGGCCTCGAGGCCGAGCTCGTCGGCCACGGCCCAGCGGTACGCGATGTCCAGCACGACGGCGAGGCCGACGGCGTGCGCGGCGTCGACGAAGCGCTGCAGCGCGCGCGGGCCGCCGTACGGCTCGTGCACGGAGTAGAGGCGCACGCCGTGCGAGGGGCCGAGCGCCGGGTCGAACGCGGCGACGGGCGCGAGCTCGATGCCGTGCACCCCGAGCTCGGCGATGGTCGGCAGCACCTGGGCCGCGGCGTCGAGCGTGCCCTCTGGGGTGAACGTCTCGACGTCGACGTGCAGGAGGACGCTCGTGGAGAGGTCGGGCGGGGACCACGTGCCGTCGGTCCACTCGAAGGCCGGGTCGAAGACCCTCGTCGGCCCATGGATGCCCTGCGGCAGCCAGACGCTGCGCGGGTCGGGCAGCAAGGGCCCGCCGTCGACGGAGTAGCCGTAGTCGGTGCCGTGCTCGAGCACGCTGTCGGCGCCCCAGTACCCCGGCTCGCCGGCGCCCACGAGGCGCAGCGGCATGTGCTCGGGCTCCTCGTACGGGTCGTAGGGAACGAGCACCTCGATGATGCGGGCGCGCGGTGCCCACACCACCGGTCTGGGCCCGGGAACAGGCATGTCAGGCCCAGGTCGGGGCGGTGGTGTGGTTCCCCCGGTGCCACTCCTCGGTCCGGTCACGGCGGACAGCCTAGCCCGGTGTTCCGGGTGGGCGGGTCAGTACGACGACGCTGTGTCCCGTCACCGACAGGCTCGTGCAGGCGCCGAGCACGGTGCCCGGCTCGGCGCTGCCGTCGGTGTCCAGGACCACCGTCCAGGCCTTCCCGTAGGTGCTGGGCGGCACCCGGAAGTCCAGGGCCTCGGAATGGGCGTTGAGCAGCAGCAGGAACGAGTCGTCGACCACCGCCTCGCCGCGCCCGCCGGTCTCCGTG
Organism: Promicromonospora sp. NPDC057138; assembly: GCF_042670845.1. NCBI lineage: Bacteria > Bacillati > Actinomycetota > Actinomycetes > Micrococcales > Promicromonosporaceae > Promicromonospora > Promicromonospora sp. NPDC057138. The sequence continues at coordinate 11,912 of NZ_JBHUUX010000072.1, forward strand.
ATCGCGTCGCCGTTGAGGAAGACCGCCACCGTCCTGGCGTACGCCAGGTGCCAGTTCGTGTCGTCCATGCGTGCGCCGGTGAGGTCGAGCCACTCGATGTCCGCGAGGCCCTCGGCGGCGCCGGGCCCGACCTTCCCGTCGAAGAACCGGCGGCGGTGCAGGATCGGGTGGTCGCGCCGCAGCCGGACCGCGTGCCGGGCGAACTCCAGCAGCGCGGTGGCCTCGGGGTCGAGCCCGTCCGGGCCGCCCCAGTCCATCCAGCTCAGCTCGTTGTCCTGGCAGTAGGCGTTGTTGTTGCCCTGCTGGGTGCGCCCGATCTCGTCGCCGTGCGCGATCATCGGCACGCCCTGGCTCAGCATGAGCGTGACCAGGAAGTTGCGGCGCTGCCGGGCGCGGAGCTCCCGGATCACCGGGTCGTCGGTGGGGCCCTCCACGCCGCCGTTCCAGGACCGGTTGTAGCTCTCGCCGTCCTTGTTGTGCTCGCGGTTGGCGGCGTTGTGCTTCTCGTTGTACGACGTGAGGTCGGCGAGCGTGAACCCGTCGTGGGCCGTCACGAAGTTGATGGATGCGCTGGGCATCCGGCCGCTGTGCTCGTACAGGTCGCTGGACCCGGTCAGGCGGGAGGCGAACTCCGGCAGCGTGGCCGGCTCCCCGCGCCAGAAGTCGCGCACGGTGTCGCGGTAGCGGCCGTTCCACTCGGTCCACAGCGGCGGGAACCCGCCCACCTGGTAGCCGCCGTCGCCCAGGTCCCACGGCTCCGCGATCAGCTTGACCTGGGAGATCACCGGGTCCTGGTGCACGATGTCGAAGAATGCGCTCAGCCGGTCGACCTCGTGGAACTGGCGGGCCAGGGTGGCCGCCAGGTCGAACCGGAACCCGTCGACGTGCATCTCCTCCACCCAGTACCGCAGCGAGTCCATGATGAGCTGCAGGACGGCGGGGGAGCGCATGAGCAGCGAGTTCCCGGTGCCGGTGGTGTCGAAGTAGTGGGCGTCGTCGCCGTCGACCAGCCGGTAGTAGGCGGCGTTGTCGACGCCGCGGAAGCCCAGGGTGGGGCCCAGGTGGTTGCCCTCGGCGGTGTGGTTGTAGACGACGTCGAGCAGCACCTCGATGCCCGCCTGGTGCAGCGCCTTGACCATGGCCTTGAACTCCATGACCTGCTCGCCGCGCCGGCCGTAGCCCGCGTACCCGTTGTGCGGGGCGAAGAACCCGATCGTGTTGTAGCCCCAGTAGTTGGTCAGGCCCTTGGCGGTCAGGGACGGGTCGGTGACGAACTGGTGCACGGGCATGAGCTCGATCGCCGTGACGCCCAGCTTCGTCAGGTGCTCGATCACCGCCGGGTGGGCGAGGCCCGCGTAGGTGCCGCGCAGCTCGTCGGGGACGTCCGGATGGCGCATCGTGAGGCCCTTGACGTGCGCCTCGTAGATCACCGTCTCGTGGTAGGGCGTGTCCGGCGGGCGGTCGTGGCCCCAGTCGAAGAAGGGGTTGACGACCACGGAGACCATGGTGTGGCCGAGGGAGTCGGAGGACTCCGGCGTCCTGCCCGTCGTGGCCTGCTTCACGTCCGAGAACGGGTACGAGAACAGGGACGGGTCCCCGTCGAGGTCGCCGTCCACGGCCTTGGCGTACGGGTCGAGGAGGAGCTTGGCCGGGTTGCAGCGGTGGCCCGACGCCGGGTCGTACGGCCCGTGCACGCGGTACCCGTACCGCGTCCCCGGTCCGACGCCGGGCAGGTAGATGTGCCACACGTGCGCGTCGGTCTCCGTGACGTCGATGCGCGTCTCGGTGTCGTCGTCGGCCAGCAGGCACAGCTCGACCCGCTGCGCTACCGACGAGTAGAGCGCGAAGTTCGTCCCCGTACCGTCGAACGTCGCGCCGAGGGGGTACGGGCGCCCTGGCCAGGTCTGCATCCGTCGATCATCACACCCCGGCGGGGTGGGTGGGGGGAGATCTGGGTGGTGGGCGTGCCGTCGTCGTGGAGGCTTGGGGTTGATTCAAAATACTGTGCCATGCGGATGCGTAGAGGCCCCAGGTCCTGCGAGAATGAGACCATGATCACGGGGGAACCCCAGTCCGCCACCTCTGACGCCGCCGATTCAGTTCCGACCGATCTGGTCGACGAGTCGAATGCTTCCTACGCACGCATCGCGCCGCCGGCCGTCCGCCGCGTCGCAACCCGCCGGGGCCTGCTCGGCGGCGGAGACGCATCCAAGGCGCCGCGCAACCTCGCCGGCTGCGAGCTCGACCCGATCGAGGGCGCATCGAGCGGCGTGTCCTGGGACGACCCGGCCGAGCTCTGACCAGCTCTCGCTGACGGGTCCCGTCAGCGGGGCAGCCGCCCCAGGTCCACCGGGATGAGCCGCGGCATGCCCGCGGGCGCCACCGTGCTCAGCGCCAGGTAGCGCGCCTCGGCCCGGTGCAGCCGGATGTGCTCGTCGAGCGACCACTGCGGCCCGTTGGTGAGCGTCATGCCGCAGGAGCAGTCGATCTCCTCGCGGCCGCCCGGCAGGTTCCGCACCTGGCCCACGGTGACGTGGGAGGCGCGGGCGTCAGCCTTGGCCCGATGCATGGCGGCACTGACGGGAGCATGTTCGGTCACCGCCCCACACTAAGCGTTGAGTGCTGGGTATTTGCGGGCCGGCGACGCTCAGGACCGCAAATACCCAGCACTCAACGGGCCCGGTCGAGGGCCTGCAGGGCGTCCTCCGTGAGGTCGTTGATGTCTTCCAGGCCTACCGACAGGCGGACTATCGACGGCGGTACCTCGGCCTCCGTGCCGCGCACGGAGGCGTGCGTCATCTCGCTCGGGTAGTTGACCAGCGACTCGACGCCGCCGAGCGACTCGGCGAGCAGGAACACCCGGGTCGACTCCGCGAACGCGCGCGCCGCGCGCTCCCCGCCCGCGAGGTCCAGCGAGATCATCCCGCCGAAGCGCGACATCTGGTGCGCGGCGACCTTGTGGCCCGGGTGGTCGGGCAAGCCCGGGTAGAGCACGCGGGCCACCGCGGGGTGCTCCACCAGGCGCTCCGCGAGCGTCTGGGCGTTCTCGGAGTGGCGCTGCATGCGCACGGCCAGCGTCTTGATGCCGCGCGTCGTGAGGAAGGCATCGAACGGGCTGGACACCGCGCCGGCAGCGAACTGCACGTAGCGCACCTGCTCCGCGAGCTCGTCGCCCCCGTTCGCCACGACGACGGCGCCGCCGACGACGTCGGAGTGCCCGCCGAGGTACTTCGTCGTGGAGTGCACGACGACGTCGGCGCCGAGGTCGAGCGGGCGCTGGAGAGCCGGCGACGCGAACGTGTTGTCCACGACCAGCAGCAGGCCGTGCTCGCGGGCCAGCCCGGCGAGCGCGGGGATGTCGCTGATCTTCATGAGCGGGTTCGACGGCGTCTCGACCCACAGCATCTTGGACCCCGGGCGGATGGCGGCGCGCACGGCGTCGAGGTCGGCCGTGTCGACGGTCGTGTGCTCCACACCGGTCCGCCCGTGGATCGTGCGGACGAGCCGGTGCGTGCCGCCGTAGACGTCGTTCGGCACGAGCACGTGGTCCCCGGGCGCGAGCACGGCCCGCAGGAGGGCGTCCTCGGCGGCGAGGCCGGAGGCGAACGAGATGCCCTGCGACCCGCCCTCGATCGCCGCGAGCTGCTCCTCCAGCGCGGTGCGCGTCGGGTTGCCGCCGCGCGAGTACTCGTACCCGCCGCGCAGGCCGCCGATGCCGTCCTGGACGTACGTCGACGTGACGTGGATCGCCGGGATCGCGTCCCCGGTCGTCGGGTCGGGATGCTGTCCGGCGTGGATCGCGAGGGTGTCGAACCGGCCGGGCCGTGCGTCGTTCATGGTGGTCTCTCTTCGATGTCTGTGTCGATGTCGGTGTGCTGGGGCGGTGTCCGTGCGCCGGGGCGGCGGGTCAGACCGCGAGGTAGTCGAGCAGGTCGGAGCGGGACACCACGCCGAGCGCCTTGCCGCCGTCGGTCACGAGCAGGGCGGTGTCGGACGCGAGCGCCGCGCGCAGCGTCCCGACGGGCTCGTTGACGCCGACGAGCGGCAGCGGCCTGCCCAGGAGCCCGCCGATCTCGTCGGAGAGGTTGACCGTGCCCGCGAACACGCCGTCCAGCAGCTCGTCCTCGTGCACGGCGCCCGTGATCTCGCCGAGCACCACCGGGGGCTCCGCGGTGAGAACGAGGAGCTGCGAGACGCCGGAGCGGGTCATCCGGTCGATGGCGTCGCGCACCGTGTCGGTCGGGTGCACGTAGACCAGGGGCGGGGTGCGGTCGGCCTTGGCGGCCAGCACGTCGGCGACCGTGTGGTCCTCGATGGCGGGCGCGAACCCGTAGGACCGCATCCAGGTGTCGTTGAAGATCTTGCCGAGGTAGCCGCGGCCGCCGTCGGGCAGCAGGACGACGAAGACGTCGTCCGGGCCCGCCGAGCGCGCGGCCCGCAGGGCTGCGACGACGGCCATGCCGCTGGACCCGCCCACGAGGATGCCCTCCTCGCGGGCGAGGCGCCGGGTCATCGCGAAGGACTCGGCGTCGCTCACGGCGATGACCTCGTGCGGCACGGTCGGGTCGTAGGCGGCGGGCCAGAAGTCCTCGCCGACGCCCTCGACGAGGTACGGGCGGCCGGTGCCGCCGGAGTAGACCGACCCCTCGGGGTCGGCGCCGATGATGCGCACCCGGTCGCCTGAGACCTCGCGCAGGTAGCGGCCGGCGCCCGTGATGGTGCCGCCCGTGCCGACGCCGGCCACGAAGTGGGTCACGCGGCCCTCCGTGTCCCGCCAGATCTCGGGGCCGGTGGTCTCGTAGTGGGAGCGCGGGCCGTTGGGGTTGGAGTACTGGTCGGGCTTGAACGCGCCGGGGATCTCGCGCACCAGGCGGTCGCTCACCGAGTAGTACGACTCGGGGCTGTCGGGGGCCACCGCCGTCGGGGTCACGACGACCTCGGCGCCGTACGCCGTCAGGACGTCGCGTTTGTCCTTGCCGACCTTGTCGGGCAGGACGAACACGCAGCGGTAGCCGCGCTGCTGGGCGACCAGGGCGAGGCCAACCCCGGTGTTGCCCGACGTCGGCTCGACGATGGTGCCGCCCGGGCGGAGCTTGCCCTCGCGCTCGGCCGCCTCGATGATGCGGCCGGCTATGCGGTCCTTGGACGAGCCGCCGGGGTTGAGGTACTCGAGCTTGACGAGCACGGTCGCGCGGGTCACGCCGTCGGTCACCCGGTGGAGCCGGACGAGCGGGGTGTTACCGACGAGGTCTACGACGGAATCGACGTACTGCACCTGTTGATCTCCTGTTGCTGGGCGCGCGCCGGTGCGCACGGAGGACTGACGGGCCTGAGACGGGGGTCAGCGACAGCAACAGGACAGCGGTGCGAGCACACCGCAACTCTAGGGCCACGGCCCGCTCAGTGCGAGTGCACGATGCCCAGCTCGTGCATGCGCTCATGCTCCTCGCGCTCCTTGATGCGCTGCGCGATGCGCGCCTGGACCTCCGCGCGGCGCAGCGGCGGCACCGTCTTCGGCGGCTGACGGCGTTCCGGCAGGTCGTCGAGCAGGCGCGTCACGATGTCCGCGATCTCCTGGGTGGCCTGTTCGACCGGGTCACGCGTGGCATCGCTGACCTTCGTCACGCCCGTCACCTTGCGCACGAACTGCAGCGCGGCGGCGGTGATCTCGTCGTCGGTGGCGGGCGGCTCGAGCCCGCGGAGCGTCGTGATGTTTCGGCACATGCTCCGACCGTACGCCGGGCGGCGGCGCGGCGGGAGAGGGCCCGGCGCCGCCGCGGCGTCGGCTCAGTCCGCGTCCGACGGCGCCCCGGCCGCCTGCACCGGGATGGTCGCCGCGAGCGCTGCGGCCACGACGGCGACGCCGCAGCCCAGCAGGAGCGCGACGCGGAACCCGGCCTCCGTGGGCAGGGTGTGCTCGCCGAACGTGGTGCTCATGCGTGCCAGGACCACGCCGATGACGGCGGCCGACGTCGAGGTGCCGATGGAGCGCATGAGCGCGTTGAAGCCGTTCGCGGCGGCCTTCTCGGTGGCCGGCACGGCGCCGAGGATGAGCGCGGGCATCGCGCCGTAGGCGAACCCGACGCCCGCCGACGCGACGAACGCCGTGAGGGTGAGGCCGACGAGGGTGTCCATGGCGAGCGTGGAGAGGCCGTAGCCGAGCGACATGATCAGGCCGCCGAGGACGAACGTCGTCTTGGCGCCGCGGGCACGGGTGACGCGCGCGCCGACGGGGGACATCAGGGTCATGGCGATGCCGGACGGTGCCATCCACAGCCCCATCTGCAGCATGGACTGGCCCAGGCCGAACCCGGTCGCGGTGGGCGCCTGCATGAGCTGCGGGAGGATGAGCGACTGCGCGTACATCGCGAAGCCGACCAGGATCGAGGCGAGGTTGGTGACCAGGACGGCCGGCCGCGCGGTGGTGCGCAGGTCCACGAGGGCGGCGGGCGTGCGCAGCTCCCACCAGCCCCAGCCGAGGAGCACGACGGCGGAGCCGGCGAACAGGCCCAGCACGAGCGGGCTGGCCCAGCCCCACTCGGCGCCTTTGGAGATGGCGAGCAGCAGGGCGACGAGGCCGGCGCCCAGGCCGAGCACGCCGACGTAGTCGAACGGGGCGCGGACCGTGGCGCGCACCGCGGGGGCCGGGATGGCCCGCCAGATGACGACGCCGATGACGACGGCGCAGACGGTGATCAGCCAGAAGAGGATGCGCCAGCTCGAGAACTGCGCGACGGCGGCGGCGAACGGCAGGCCGAAGGCGCCGCCGATGCCGAGCGACGAGCTCATCAGGGAGATCGCGCCGGCGGTGCGCTTCTTGGGCAGCAGGTCGTGCAGCATGCTGATGCCGAGCGGGATGAAGCCGGTGGCCAGACCCTGCAGGCCGCGGCCGGCGACCATCACGGGGACCGTGGTCGCCACGGCGCACACCGCGGAGCCGAGCGCGAGCGGCAGCAGGGAGATCAGGAGCATCTTCTTCTTGCCGTACAGGTCGCCCAGCCGCCCGGCCACGGGCGTGCAGACGGCGCCGACCAGCAGCGTGATCGTGACGATCCATGAGGTGTCGGACGCCGGGGCGTCGAAGATGGCCGGCAGCGAGGCGATGATCGGGACCACGAGGGTCTGGGTCATCGCGACGACGATGCCCCCGATCGCGAGGATGCCGACTATGCGGTTCGGGCGGACCGCGGGGGCGGCTCCGCCGTCGGCCGGGGTAGCGGGGCGGGACGAGGTGGTGGTCACGGGACTCCTGGGGAATGGTTGCTGTGCATCATGCACATTAGGTCTTTGGGCTCAGGATGCCATACCTTGTGCATGATGCATAGCGCCGGTCGGCGCCTGAGACCGGAGGTAGACGATGACGTCCCCGATCGACCGGATCGAGTACGAGGCCATGCTGTTCGGCCGGCACCTGGCCATGCTTCCGGCGGGGCGCTCGCGCCGTAAGGGCGGCCGCCTCGACCAGAGCGCCTACACGCTGCTCAGCCTGCTCGACGCCGGGGGACCGGCCAGCCTGTCCGAGCTCGCGGTCGCCACCGGCCTCGACGTCTCCACCCTGAACCGGCAGACCGCGGCCCTGCGGCGTGAGGGCTTCGCCGAGCGCTTCGAGGACCCCGAGGGCGGCCAGGCCCGCAAGCTCCGCCTGTCCGACGTCGGCCGGCGTCTGCTCACCGAGGAGCGCGAGGCGAGCCAGGCGCTGCTCGCCGACCTGCTCGACGACTGGCCGGAGCAGGACAGGGTCCAGCTCGGGGAGCTGCTGGCCCGCTACAACCGCGTCATCGAGGACCGTTCGGGCCGCCACTGGCCCCGCCCATAACGGCGCCCGAGTGTTGAGCACAGCAGTTGCTGCCACGAAGGGTGGCAGTCTGGCAGGAACTGCTGTGCTCGATCCCGGGTCGATCGTGGCGGGCAGGACCGGGCGTGCGGCAGGGTAGGCGCATGCACACTCCGGCCGACGCCGCGCACGAGCCCCTGCCCGAGTCCCGGCCCGCGACCGTCGTGCGTGAGGCGCGCGAGGACGACTGGCCGAGCATCTGGCCGATCGTCGAGGAGGTGGTGCGTGCCGCCGACACGTTCGCCTACGACCCAGCCATGACCGAGGTGGACGCCCGGGCGGCCTGGCTCGCGGCGCCCGAGCGGGTGGTGGTCGCGGTGCGCGACGGCGCGGTGGTCGGCACGGCCAACATGTACCCCAACCGGCCGGGCCCGGGCAGCCATGTCGCCTCGGGAAGCATCATGGTCGACCGGGCAGTGCGCGGCACCGGCGCCGGCCGGGCGCTCGTCGAGGACATGATCGGCTGGGCGGGTGGGCAGGGGTACGCCGCCATCCAGTTCAACGCGGTGGTCGACACCAACGCGTCAGCCGTCCACCTGTACGAGAGCCTCGGCTTCGTGACGCTCGGCGTGGCGCCCGGTGCGTTCCGGCACCCCGAGCTCGGGGACGTCGGGCTGCGGATCATGTGGCGCGAGCTGCGGGCCTGAGCGTCAGCCGTTCTGCTGCGCGCCGCTCCAGCGCGCGATGTCCTCGTCGGTCACCTCCACCGGGCCGGTGGCCGGCTGGGTGATCCGGACGTGGTTGCCGAACGGGTCGCGCAGGGCGCAGTCGATGCCGTACGGCTGCTCGGTCGGCTCCTCGGTGAACTCGACGCCCTTGGCCTTGAGCTCGGCGTAGGTGCGGCGGCAGTCGTCGGTGATGAGGACGCACGCGACGCCGAGCGCGCCCTTTGTTATCAGGTCCCTGACCTGGGCCGCGACGTCCTCGCTCAGCGAGGGCGGCCCGGGCACCTCGAGGAGCAGATGGCGGTCGGGATCGGCCGGCAGGGCGATCGTCAGCCAGCGCATGAAGCCCATGTCGACGTCGTTCGTGACCTGGAACCCGAGCTTGCCGACGTAGAAGTCGAGGGCTTCGTCCTGATCGAGGACGTTCACGGCGGTGATGGAGATGTTCTTGAACATGCCCACCACGCTACGGCGGCCCCGGCACGGCGCGCTTCTCCGAAACTGCTCAGCTCCGGAGCTGCTTAGCCCGCGGGGCGCATCCAGCTCTTCGTGAAGCAGACGGGGGCCGCGACCCGGCGCGCCCGGCGCCGGTACTCGCTCGGCGAGGCGCCGACGACGTCACGGAAGGTGCGGCTGAACGTCCCGAGGCTGTTGAACGCGACCATGAGCGCGACGTCGGTCACCGGCGTCGTGGTGTCGCGCAGCAGCGCCATCGCGCGCTCGATCCGCCGCCGCTGCAGGTAGCGGTGCGGCGTCTCCCCGAACGTGGCCCGGAAGCTGCGGCTGAAGTGCGACGGCGAGACGTGAGCGATCCGGGCCAGCGCGGGGACGTCGAGCGGCCTGCCGTAGTCGCGGTCGATGGCGTCTCGGGCGCTCAGCAGCCGTCGGTTGTCCCGCTCTCGCGGGGACATCGTGCGCCCCGCCGCGGGGCGGCTCACCGTACCGGAGGTCACGCAGGCAGCCTATCGGTCACGCCGTGGCGGACCGCTCAGCCCGCGTCGCCGAGGAACGCCGCGTACCCGTCCAGGAGCCGGGCCAGGCCGAACTCGAAGAGCGAGTCGAGCGTGAGGTCGATGTCGGCGGACGTCGCCGCCGAGAGGTGGGGGTGGCGGCGCTGGTCCACGACAGCCTGGAGGTCCGGCAGGGTCCGGTCCATCCACTCCTCGTCGGTCAGCCCGTCGTCCTTTCGGGCCTGCGTTGCGGGCTCGATGCCGACCCCGAGGCCGCGCACGAGCTGGAAGACCGACACCGTCAGGTGCATGCGGGTCTCGAGATCGAGGGGCCGGCCGGGGATCCCGCTGAACGCGGCCAGCAGCGCCTCTGTGTGCGCCACGCCGTGCGGCAGCACCTGCGGGCGCGTCATGGACATGATGTGGGCGGCCCACGGATGCCGCTGGAACGCGGCCCACATCGTGCGGGCGCACGTCTCGGCGCGGGCGCGCCAGCCGTCGGGCAGCGGCCGGGGAAGGGGCGAGGTGGCGTAGACGGTGTCGAGCATGCGGGCCAGCAGCTCGTCGCGGCTACGGACGTGGCGGTAGAGCGACATGGTGGGGATGCCCAGGTCGCTGGCGATGCGGCGCATCGACAGCCCGCCGAGCCCCTCGGCGTCGGCCACCGCCATGGCGACGCGGACGACGGCGGCGGCGTCCGGCGCGGTCGGGGCGCCGCCGGGCTCCGCCGCTCCCGCGGCGACGACCGTGCCGACCCCGCGCCGCACCTCCACGAGCCCGTCGCGGCGCAGCGCGTCGAGCACCCGGCTCGCGGTCGCCATGGCGACGCCGTGCTCGGCGACGATGCGGCGCGTGGACGGGACGGGGTCGCCCGGGGTGAGCTCGCCGGACCGGATGCGGGCCCGGATCTCGTCGGCGATCCGCTCGGAGGTGGTGGTCATCTCGGCTCCTGTACTAGTGCACTGCTCGGCGTTCGGGCAGTGCACCCGGCCCACTGACTCGGCGGCCCGTGCGGTGCACTATCCGCTGCACTACCTGGTTCTTTACCCAGCATAGGGCGGCTCGTACGGTGTACGAAACGCCAGCCCGAACAGCACTGAAAACCAGGGAGCAGCCATGACCCACGTACTCGTCTCCGGCGCCAGCATCGCCGGACCCGCCCTCGCCTTCTGGCTCCGCCGGTACGGCTTCGACGTCACGGTCGTCGAGCGCTCGCCCGGGCCCCGGCCCGGCGGCCAGGGCATCGACGTGCGCGGCGCCGCCCGGACCGTCCTGGACCGGATGGGCATCACCGACCAGGTGCGCGCGGCCCACACGGGCGTGCGGGGGATCGCCTACCTCGACAGCGCCGGACGGCGCACCGTCGAGATGCCCACCGAGATGTTCGGCCACTCGGGCGGCGTGATCGCCGACATCGAGATCCTGCGCGGCGACCTCATGCGCATCATCATGGACGCCGCCGACGGCGTGGAGTACGTCTTCGACGACAGCATCACGGCACTCGACGAGCAGCCCGACGGGGTGACGGTCACCTTCGAGCGGTCGGCGCCCCGCCGGTTCGACGCCGTCGTCGGGGCGGACGGCGTCTTCTCCACGACCCGGCGCCTCGCGTTCGACGGCGCATGGCGGGCCGTCGACTCCGGGTACCACCGCGCGGTGTTCACGGCGGACGCCGTCGAGCCGGGGCAGGGCGGCGACGCCTTCGGCCTGGACGGCTGGGAGCTGCTGTACTCGATGCCGAAGGGCAACGGCGTCGGCGGGCGCAACGTGCTGCTGTACCCGGCGCACGGCGGAACGCGCGGCATGGTGCACTTCGCGGGCGACCCGGTCACCTACGACCGGCGCGACATCGCCGGGCAGAAGCGGATAGTGGCCGACGTCCTGGCCGGCGAGGGCTGGGAGGTGCCACGCCTGCTGGACGCGATGTGGCGCTCCGACGACTTCTACTTCGACCGGCACGTCAAGATCGAGATGCCGTCGTGGCACCGGGGCCGGGTGGCGCTCCTGGGGGACGCCTGCACCGCGGGCTCGGTCGGCATGGGGACGTCGCTGGCCCTGGTCGGCGCCTACGTGCTGGCGGGCGAGCTCGCCCGGGCCGGCGGCGACACCGAGCCCGCGTTCGCCGCGTACGAGGCCCGGATGCGGCCGTACGCCCAGGCCAACATGCAGCAGCTGCCGGGCGGTGCGCGCGGGTTCCTGCCGCCGTCGAGGTTCGAGATCACGGCGCGGACGGCGATGATGCGGGTGCTGCTCAAGACCCCGATCGCCCGCCTGATGCTGGGCGGCATCGACAAGGCGGTGGACTCGATAGCCCTGCCGGACTACGCCACCCTGGCGGTGCGGTAGGTAGCCCCGAGTGGTCGGCACTTTGTCAGGTGATCGGTAACCCGGGTTGCCGATCACCTGACGAAATGGCGACCACTCGGAACGTGGTCAGTCCGGGAGGCCCGCCACCGCGAAGTAGGTGGTGCAGGCGCCGCCGTCGGACTCGTAGCCGGTGGCGAGCTCCAGCACCTCGTCGCGCTCCGGCATCGGCAGCAGGCTCGAGCTGTAGTTCGGGCAGTAGTTGTTCCACGGCTCGAAGATCCGGACCGGCGCCGCCGCCGTCCGCCAGGGGGACTCCGGCGCCGCGTCGTTGGTCATGATCGTCGACCCGTTGCCGGGCAGCACCGCGCCGTCGGCGCCGAACAGCATCTGCCCGACGGCGAGCAGCCGCCCGTCGCTGGTGCCATCGTTGTACCAGCTGACGGTCGGAGCGTGCCGGAAGTGGGTGCCGTCCGACGTGCGCACCGGGTTCCCGAGGCCGGTGACGGGGCCCCAGCTGACGCCGTCGGGCGACCTGCGGGTCAGGTGCCGGCAGTCCTGGCCCGGGCCGCAGAGCTCGTAGCTCATCAGGTAGGTGCCGCCGGGTAGCCGGCGGACGACCGGCATCCCCGGGCGCAGGGCCGGATCCTCCGCCGCGATGACGTTCTTCAGCGGGCCCCACGTGCGCCCGTCGGACGACGTCGTCCGGACGATGGTCTGGCTGTGGGCCGGCTGCTTGTTCTCGTCCGACACGTACAGCACGAGCCGGCCGTCGGGCGTGACGGCGAACTCCGGCTCCCACAGTCCCTTGACCCCGGCCGCGGTGGCGGCGGTGGACACGTGCTCCCAGGTGCGGCCCTGGTCCGTGCTGGCCCAGACGGGCAGCGTCATCCGGCGGGTGGCCTCGTCCTGCTGCTGGCCCACGGAGGCCGACCAGAGCAGTGTGCCGGCCGGCAGGTCGCCGACCTGGCGCGGCAGCTCGAACAGCGTGGAGCAGCACAGGCCTTGGGCAGCGCCCGGGTCCGAGACGGTGCCGATCCGCTGGAACGTGCGGCCGTCGTCGGTGCTGGAGAAGATCGCCCCGTGCCCGACGTCGCCCGAGAACGTAACGACGCTCGCGATGATGGTGCCGTTGGCCTCGTCGGAGTGCGCCAGCCGGATCGCGCGCGGGTAGAGGGCGGTGCCCTCCATCAGGCGGGTCCCGTTCTCGGCGCCGCCCGGCGGCAGCGCGGCATCAGCTGTTGCGTTGGTTGTTGCGGGGGTTGTGGCGGTCGCCGGTACGACGGCGGTGGTCAGCGCGAGGGCGGCGAGCGCCAGCAGCGTGCACAAGGATCGTGTGACAGACATGTATCACCTCTCGGATCGGCTCTGATCTCGAACAGCGGTGGATCAGCCCCCTGCGTTGCCGGGCGACCGCCGCCCAACGTAGTGATCGATCCCGCGTGAGTCAACGTTGCACCAACCGGGCCTCGCGGCACCGTACGATCCATAGCGTGACTGCGACCGGACGGAAGAAGAACCACCAGATCGCCGTGCTCGTGCTCGAGGGCGCCAAGCCGCTCGACGTCGGCATCCCCGCGCAGGTGTTCTCCAACCGGCCGAGCATGCCCTACGAGGTGCGGGTCTGCGGCGCCGCGCCCGGGCTGGTGACCGGCGGCGACGGCCTCTCGTACCACGTCGCGGAAGGCCTGGACGCGCTCGAGCGCGCCGACACGGTCTTCATCCCCGGCTATCGGACGCCGGCTGCCGCCGACCCGCCGGCCGTCGTCGTCGACGCACTCAAGACCGCCCACGCCCGCGGGGCGCGGCTCGCCGCCATCTCGACAGGGGCGTTCGCGCTGGCCGCGACCGGCCTGCTCGACGGCAAGCGGGCGACCACCCACTGGCACTACACGAAGGCGCTCCGGGAGCGGCATCCGCTGGTGCAGGTGGACGAGAACGTGCTGTTCGTCGACGAGGGCGGCGTGCTCACCTCGGCGGGCGCGGCGTCGGGCATCGATCTCTGCCTGCACCTGGTGCGGCGCGACCACGGCGTCGGCCTGTCCAACCATGTGGCCAGGCGGCTGGTCGCGGCGCCGTACCGCAGCGGGGGACAGGCGCAGTACGTGCCGCGCAGCGTGCCCGAGCCGCTCGGCGACCTGTTCGCCAGCACGCGGGAGTGGGCGCTGGAGCACCTGGCGGAGTCGCTGACCCTGGAGGCGCTCGCGCGCAACGCGCGGGTCTCGGCGCGCACGTTCTCGCGGCGGTTCGTCGAGGACACCGGGTACACGCCGATGCAGTGGGTGCTCCGGGCGCGCGTGGACCTGGCGCGGGAGCTGCTGGAGCGCAGCGACCTGAGCGTTGAGCAGATCGCGCACCGGGTGGGGCTGGGCACAGCCGCCAACCTGCGCCTGCACTTCCACCGGATCCTCGGCACGTCGCCGACGGAGTACCGGCACACGTTCTCGGCCTGAGCAGGAGGCGCTGCGCCCGGTGTGAGGCGTCGGCCGAACCGCAACTTGCGAGTCCTTGGGGCCACTCTCGCGTGCCGAGCCGCAACCTGCGCGTCACAGGCAGCCTCGAACCGAGGGTTGCGGGTCTACGCCGGGCCCGTTGTCAATCGGTTAGTGCAACTTAGGCGGCTTGGGCCAGGAGGTTCTTGAGTGCTTGGGCGGGGGTCTTCAGGTCGAGGGTGGGTCGTGGC
>NZ_JBHUUX010000073.1:0-25442 GCF_042670845.1 Promicromonospora sp. NPDC057138
GGTTCGCCGAGGCCCAGGTCGCCTCGGCGCGGTTCGACCTGCGGGCGGAGCTGACGGGGGCGGAGGCCGTGCGGTTCCTGCGGTCCCTGCCGCGCACTCAGGCCCCGGTAGGAGAGCTCGACCAGCGGTAGGAGAGGTCGGGAGGTCAGCCGATCAGGTGCTTCAGGGCGAGCTGGTGCAGCTTGACCAGGCCGTAGTCCCGCTCGGCGAGGGCGTCGACGTCGGGGTCGGCCTCGGCGAGGAAGGAGTCGAACGTCTCGCCCTCGGCGAGGGTCGACTGGCCCAGCTCGAAGATCCCGGCGTGCTCGAACGCCGCCTTCACCTCGGGGTCCTCGCGGTACGCCTTCGCCTTCGCGGCGAGCATGGAGTAGGTCTCCATGTTGGCCTTGGCCGACTCCCAGACGCCGTCGAGGTACTCGGTGCGCGACGGCTTGTAGTCGAAGTGGCGCGGGCCCTCGTAGCGCGGGCCGCCGTTCGGGAAGCCGTTCTCCAGCAGGTCGACCGTGAAGAACGCCGACAGCAGGTCGCCGTGACCGAACACGAGGTCCTGGTCGAACTTCGGGCCGTGCTGGCCGTTCAGGTCGATGTGGAACAGCTTGCCGACGTGCAGCGCCAGGGCGAGGCCGTGTGTGTAGTTCAGGCCGGCCATCTGCTCGTGGCCCGTCTCCGGGTTGAGGCCCACGATGTCGGCGTTGTCGAGCGAGTCGATCAGCGCGATGGCGTGGCCGATCGTCGGCAGGAAGATGTCGCCGCGGGGCTCGTTGGGCTTGGGCTCGAGGGCGATCTTGAGCCCGTAGCCCTTCTCCTTGATGTAGGAGGCGACGGTGTCGATGCCCTCCGCGTAGCGGGCGTGCGCCGCGTTGAGGTCCTTCGAGTTGTCGTACTCGGTGCCCTCGCGGCCACCCCACATGACGAACGTGGACGCGCCCATGTCGGCGGCCAGGTCCGCGTTGCGCAGCACCTTGCGCAGGCCGAAGCGGCGCACGTCGCGGTTGTTCGAGGTGAAGGCGCCGTCCTTGAAGACGGGGTGCGTGAACGTGTTGGTGGTGACCATCTCGCAGACCATGCCGGTTTCGGCGGCGGCCTTCTTGACGGAGTCGATGTGCTTCTGGCGCTCGGCCTCGTCGGAGCCGAAGGGGAAGACGTCGTTGTCGTGGAACGTGAAGCCCCAGGCGCCGAGGTCCGCGAGCTTGCGGATCGAGTCGGCGGGGTCGAGATCGGGGCGGGTCGCCGTGCCGAACGGGTCGGCGGCGGGCCAGCCGACGGTCCAGAGGCCGAACGAGTACTTGATGTCGCTCACGGGGGTCTCCTCATCGAGGCGGCCCCGGCATGCGGCGCCGCATTTGTTGTACGACTGAACTATTGCGTGAGCCTCGGTTAGAGTCAAGGCGTGACCACCGCCGGGACCGCACGCGAGACCGCCACGCGGACGGGCCCTGGTGCGGCCCGTCAGCACACCCTGCGCGAACGCAACCTGGAGCTGGTTGCGCGCGCGGTGTACGAGGTACCCGAACCACTGTCGCGCGCGGGGGTGGCCGCCGCGACCGGTCTCGCCCGGGCCACGGTGTCCACGCTGGTGGACCAGCTCGTTGCCGCCGGGCTCGTGCGCGAGCTGCCCGCCGTGACCGGCGGGCGCGCCGGTCGGCCTGCGGTTCCGCTGGTCCCCGCCCCGCGCTCCGTCGTCGGCCTCGGACTCGAGGTGAACGTGGACTACCTGGGCGTGCGTGTGCTCGATCTCACCGGGGACGTCGTGGCCGAGCAGGTGGTCCCGGGCTCGTTCCACGACAGCGACCCGACGGCGGTGCTGGGCCGCCTCGGCGCGCTCGCCCGCGAGGTGTCGGACGGCGTCGCCGCCGCGGGCATGACCGTCGCCGGCGCGCGGCTCGCGCTCCCCGGCCTGGTCGACCCGCGCACCGGGCTCCTCGAGGTCGCGCCCAACCTCGGCTGGTCCTCGCTCGAACCGGTACCGCTGCTCGGGCTCGGCGACACCGAGGTCCGCATCGCCAACGAGGCCAAGCTCGCGGCGCTCGCGGAGCTGGCCGGCGGCTCGGACGTCGCGGCGCCCGACTCGTTCATCTTCGTGTCGGGCGACGTCGGCATCGGCGCGGCGATCGTCGTCGACCGCGAGCTCTTCCTCGGGGAGCGCGGGTGGAACGGCGAGATCGGGCACGTCGTCGTCGACCCGGCCGGGCCGCGCTGCTCGTGCGGCGCATTCGGCTGCCTGGAGCAGTACGCGGGCAAGGAGGCGATGATGCGCGCGGCGGGCCTGCCGCCGGACGCCCCGCTGGACGCGCTCGTCGCCCGGCTGGCCGACGCCGATGCCGACGCCGCCACCGACGCCGCTCAGCCGGCCGGCGGCCGGGCCGCCTTGCCCGCCGGCCGCGCCCTCGGCTCGGCGCTCGCCGACTTCGTGAACCTGCTCGACGTCGGCACCATCGTCCTGGGCGGCGCGTACACCGAGCTGCTGCCGTGGCTCCGGGCCGACGTCGAGGCCGTGCTCGACGACCGAGTGCTCTCCGCGCCGTTCGTCGACCTGCAGGTCAGGGCCGCGCAGGCCGGGCCGCAGGCCGCGCTCACGGGCGGAGCGCGCGAGGTGCTCCAAGCGGTCCTGGCGGCCCCGGCAGCCTGGGTCTGATGCACGCACGGGACTCGTTGGTCGAGCCCGTTGGTCGAGCTTGTCGAGACCTCACACCCGGGTCTCGACATGCTCGACCAACGACTCCTAGGGCTCGTCCGGGGTGTCGATCGGGCCGAGCGTGATCTCCGGCGCGCCGGCAGGCTCCTCGAGCGTCTCGACCGGCTTCTCGTCCTTGCCCAGCAGCCGCTCGACGGCGCCGTCGAGCATCGTCGTGATGGCCTTGACCAGACCCGCCTCGTCGCGCGCCTCCAGGCGTTCGACGAGCACGGCGTGCGCGTCGGCGGTGTCCTTGCGCACCACGTACTCGTCGCTCACGGTGAACGTGGCCATCCGCACCTCGACGATGAGCGTGGTCATCCACCGGGTCAGCCACGGGTTGCCGGCCGCGGCGACCATGGCCCAGTGCAGGTTGAGGTCGGCGCCGCCGACCCGGCGCGCGTCCCGCGTGCGGTTCGCGGCGACGAGCTCGTCGTGCGCGTGGCGGACGCCGGCGACAGCGCCGTCGTCCCCGGAGCGGACGAGCAGCCGGGCGGCGGTGGTCTCCACCGACTTGCGCGCCTCGTAGAGGGCGGGCAGCCGCTCCCGGCCGATGGTCGCCACGCGCATCCCGCGCCCCGGCGTCGCGACGAGCAGCCCTTCCTGGACCAGGCGCTGGGCGGCCTCGCGCAGCGGGCCGCGGCTCACGCCGAGCTGCGTCGCCACCTCGACCTCCCGGATCGGCGAGCCGACGGCGAGCACCCCCGCGTAGACGGCGTTCCGCAGCTCCGTCTGGATCAGGTCGACGGTCGAGGGACGCGTCACCCGGGAGAAGGACGGGGCGGTCGCCAGAGTGGCCCGCGAGGGGTGGGACATCGGTGCTCCTTCCGTGAGCGCACGTCAATGACGACATCATCCCCGGTGTGCGGCCACCTCGTGGCGCCGGGCGGGATGCGGGAGGCGTGGGCCGGGTGAAACCGCAAATTGTAGACAATCCTAATGTCGAACGCTAGATTGTCTGAGCGTCTTTGTCGCGCTACGGTTGCGAGTCGTCCGTGAACTCCAGCCCACCCAGGCTTTGCCATAGGCGCCGGTTGGGCGTGAAGGGAACCATGTCTACATCAAGAGTCCGCCCGCTCCGCCGAGTCGTATTCGCCGCGGGTTCAGTACTCACCCTGGCAGCTCTGGCGGCGTGCACGTCGACGGCTCCGGACGCCGGCGGTGCAGGCGGCGCCGGCGCGCTCGAGCAGCTCCAGGAGGACGGCTCCATCACCGTCGCGTTCAACGGCGAGGAGCCCTACAGCTACGAGGACGGCGGCGACCTCACCGGCGCCACCATCGCCCTGGACCGGGAGATCTTCGGCGAGCTCGGGGTCGAGAGCGTCGAGGGCGTCCAGACCGAGTGGAACTCGCTCATCCCCGGCCTGACCGCCGGCCGCTATGACACTGTGAGCGCCGGCATGTCCATCCTGCCGGAGCGCTGCAGCGCGGCCTTGTTCTCCGAGCCGGAGATCATGTACACGACCGCGTTCCTGGTGCCCGAGGGCAACCCCGACAACCTGACAGACATGCAGTCCGCCCAGGATGCGGGCGTCAAGCTCGCCGTCCTCAGCGGGGCCGTCGAGTCCGACTACGCCGACGAGCTCGACATCGAGAAGATCGAGGTCGGCGACGGGCAGGACGGCCTGGACGCCGTCACGTCCGGTCGTGCCGACGCGCTGGCCCTGACGGGCATCTCGCTGCGGACTCTCGCGGAGAAGACCGATGCCCCGGTCGAGGTCACGGACTCGTTCGTGGCCGAGATCGATGGCGTGCCGCAGATCGGTGCCGGCGCCGAGGTCTTCCCGAAGGGCGAGGAGGAGCTGCGCGACGCCTACAACGAGAAGCTCGCGGAGATCGTCTCCGACAAGGAGCGCTGGCTGGAGATCGTGGAGCCGTTCGGCTTCACGGAGGCCGAGTACCCCGTGGAGGGCCTGACCACCGAGAAGCTCTGCGAGGGTGACCTCGATGCGCTGGCCGAGGAGCTGGCTCCGGAGCTCGGCCAGGACGGCTGACCGAGCTCGTGTCGGACAACCTTCAACAGCTCACCGAGCTGCTGCCGCAGCTCGGTGAGGGAGTTCTCGTCACGCTCGGGCTGACGCTCGGTGGTGCGGTGCTCGCGCTGCTCATCGCGTTCACGCTGGGGTTCGGCTCGCGCGCCCGCACGAGGTGGGCGCACGTGCCGTCCCGGGTGGTCGTGGAGTTCTTCCGCGGCACGTCGCTGGTCGTGCAGATCTTCTGGCTGTACTACGTGCTTCCGCTTCCGCCGTTCTACGTCGAGCTGGACCCGCTGGCGTGCGGCATCCTCGCGCTGGGGCTCAACTACGGGGCCTATGCCGCCGAGGTCGTGCGCGGCTCGATCAACTCGGTCGCGAAGGGGCAGTGGGAAGCGGCCATCGCGCTCGACCTGGGGCCCGTGCACCGCATGCGCCGGGTGATCATGCCCCAGGCGTGGCCGCTGATGATCCCGATGTTCACCAACCTGCTGATCCAGCTCGTCAAGGGTTCCGCCCTGGCGGCGTACATCTCGCTGCACGACCTCAACTTCTTCACCGAGGAGCTGCGCGAGCGGACGTCGGAGACGGTCTTCTCCTACACCGTCGGCCTGCTGCTCTACTTCGCGGTCGCCTACCTGCTCACGCTGGCCATGAACGCCCTTGAGGTGCGGGCGAAGAACCGGCTGGGCACGGGACCGTCGCTGCGTGAGGTCCTGCGCCTGGCACCCGCGCAGACCACTGCGGACGTCGGTGCGGCAACCGCGGCAACTATTGCGTCGAAGGGAGGCGACCGAGCATGAACGAAGCAGCATGGAGCTGGGAGCACGCCGCGGCCGTGCTCCCCGAGCTGCTCGACGGCCTGCGGATCACCGTCCTCGCGACCGTGGTCGGCATGGTCATCGCCTCGGTACTGGGCCTGCTCGTCGCAGTGGTCCGCCGATCGAGCCCGCGTGTCGTCACCATGCCGATCGGCTTCCTGGTCGAGTTCATCCGGTCGACGCCGCTGCTGGTGCAGCTCGTCTTCGCGAACCTGCTGTTCACGCAGTTCCCGTCGCTGGCCATCGGCTGTGTGGTGCTCGGCATCCACTACGCGACGTACATGTCGGAGGTGTATCGCGCCGGCATCGACGCGGTGCCGAAGGGACAGTGGGAGGCGGCCGTCGCCCTCGACCTGCCGCGCTCGCGCACCTGGGGCGCCGTCATCCTGCCGCAGGCGATCCGCAACACGCTGCCGGGACTGGGGAACTACGCGATCTCCATGTTCAAGGAGACACCGTTCCTGTTCGCCATCGCCGTGGTCGAGATGTACACGGCCGCGCAGCAGTACGGCGCAGGGACCTTCCGCTACATCGAGGCGATCACGATGGCCGGCCTGCTCTTCCTGCTGGTGAGCTACCCGACGTCGCTGCTCGTCCGCCGATTGGAGAACCGCCTTGCCTGACAACGACACCACCCCCGCGATCCAGTTCCAGGGGGTCGTCAAGCAGTTTGGGCACAACACCGTCCTCGACGGCCTGGACTTCTCGGTCGCCCAGGGCGATCGCGTCACGCTGATCGGCCCGTCGGGCTCCGGCAAGACCACCATCCTGCGGCTGCTCATGACGCTGGAGGAGGCGGACGGCGGCCTGATCTTCGTCGACGGCGAGCCCTACACGCACGAGATGCGCGGCGACAAGCGGGTGCCCATCCCGGAGAAGCGGCGCAGCCTGGTGCGGCGACGCGTCGGGATGGTGTTCCAGCAGTTCAATCTGTTCCCCAACATGACGGTGCTGGAGAACATCATCGAGGCGCCGGTCCACGTGCTCGGCAAGCCCAAGGCCGAGGCGATCGCCGACGCCGAGGCGCTCCTCGACCAGGTCGGCCTGGCCGAGAAGCGCGACGAGCGCCCCACCAAGCTGTCCGGCGGACAGCAGCAGCGGGTCGCGATCGCCCGAGCCCTCGCCATGGAGCCGGACATCCTCCTGCTCGACGAGGTGACGTCCGCGCTGGACCCGGAGCTCGTCGCCGACGTGCTCGGGGTGCTCCGGAACATCGCCGAGACCACGGACATCACGATGCTGATCGTCACGCACGAGATGCAGTTCGCCCGCGAGGTCTCCAACCGGGTGCTGATGTTCGACGGCGGAAAGATCATCGAGGAGGCCGACCCCGAGACGATCTTCACGTCCCCGGCCCACGAGCGGACCCAGGAGTTCCTCCGCGCGGTCCTCTGACCGGAATGGACCAGGGCCCTGACTGGCCGTACCCGGTACGGCGGGTCAGGGCCCTCGTGCTACCGATCGGGCCGGTTCCTCACCAGGCGACGGGGCCGGCCGCGTCGACGAACGTCCCGCTCGGGCCGTCCGCCCCCAGCAGCGCCATGTCGGCCACGATCCGGGACGCCTCCTTGGCGGGCGTGGGTGCGGCGGCGCGGTTGTCTGGCCCGCCCAGATCGGTCTGCACCCAGCCCGGGCAGACCGAGTTCACCAGGATCGACGTGTCCGCGAGCGACTTGGACAGCGCGATCGTCAGCGCGTTGAGCGCCGCCTTCGACCCCTGGTAGGCGGGCAGGACCAGCCCGAAGTACGGCGACCGGGGATCGAGCTGCTCGGTCAGCGAGCCCATCGTGGTCGACACGTTCACGATGCGGCCCGCACCGGAGCGTCGCAGCAGCGGCAGCATCGCCTGCGTCACCGCCACCGCGCCGAACAGGTTGGTCTCGAACGTCGTGCGGAACCTGGCGAGGTCGAGCGGACGCTCCAGGTCGGGCGCCGTGGCCTCCGGCAGGATGCCGGCGTTGTTGACCAGGATGTCGAGGCGGCCGTACTCGCGCTCGATCCGCTCCGCGGCGGCCACGGCGTCGGCGTCGACGGTCACGTCGAGCGTCACAGGCCAGGCCTTCAGGCCCGCGGCGCGGAGGGACTCCGCGACGGCCTGGGCACTCGCTGTGTCGCGACTGCCGATCAGTACCGTCGCGCCGGCCTGGCCGAGGCGCCGTGCCACGGCGCGGCCGAGTCCCCTGTTCGCCCCGGTGACCAGGGCGATCGGCGCGTTGTCGTCATGCGTTGTCGTCATGGCTAGAGCCTCGGCGGTCAGGTCCCGCGATGCTGGCGGTATTCCGACGTCGCACTCGGCGCCTGGGTGGGCGGCCGTGCCGTGCGCGTTTCAGGCGCCGGTCGACTGCTTCGCCCCGCGGTCGATGCCGAGCGTGGCGACGAGGTCCTCGTGGAGCTCGAACCAGACCCGGTGGCAGGAGTCGACGTCGACCCGCCGCTTCGGCCTGCGCTGGACCGGGTTCCGGGGCTCCGCCCGCCCGTGACGGGCCGGAGCCGTGCTGTCGGAGGTGCGCCTGGGCAGACTCGAACTGCCGACACCCGCTTTAGGAGAGCGGTGCTCTATCCACTGAGCTACAGGCGCTCGCGCCTCTCCTGGCGGGAGGAGCGAGACCGGCGTCGGGCGGTGCCCGGACCGGCGCACACAGCCTAACGTCCGCGGGGCCCTGCGCGCGAAGCGCCGGGCGGGTCGGGCGAAGGTGTCAATTGCGCAACATCGGTGACAAACCTTGACGAATCGGCCAAAAGGGAAGAACGATGCTCACCAACCCGACGTAACGGTGCGCGGGTCCGCACGACGACGGTGCGGGGCTGGACGAGAGGATCGACGATGTTCTTTCGACAGACGAGGTCCCGGGGCACGTTGGCCCTGGCGACGGCCACGGTTGCGGGCCTGCTGCTCGCCGGCTGCTCCGGCGGCGGAGGTGGGAGCGCACCCACGGCCGCGCCCAATCCGTACGCGACTGCCGAAGGCATGGACTCCGCGACCGAGCTCGTGGGCGAGTACCCCCGTGAGGAGACGCTCTTCACGAGCGGCACCCAGTGGGGCCCGCCGTCGTCCTGGAACCCGATTCCCGGGGCGGGGCACGCGACGGGCGCGCGCGGCCTGCTCTACGAGCCCCTCTTCCAGTTCGACCCGATCACCCTCGAGCTGACGCCGTGGCTCGCCGAGGGCGGCGAATGGACCGACGACGACACCTACGTGCTCACGCTCCGCGACGGCCTCACCTGGCAGGACGGCGAGACGCTCGACGCCGACGACGTGGTCTTCACGGCCGAGCTCGGCAAGGTCGACGCCGTGCCGTGGAGCAACATCTGGACGTGGCTGGACAAGGTCGAGGCCACCGACGACACGACAGTCGAGTTCACGTTCTCCGACCCGCGCTACCAGGAGTGGGACAACTGGCTCTACAGCACGATGGTGCTGCCGGAGCACATCATGGGGGACTGGAAGGACGACGAGCTCCTGTCCAACCCGAACGAGAAGCCGATCGGCTCGGGCGCGTTCAAGTTCTCCGCCGTCGGGCAGGACCGGATGGTCTGGGAGCGCAACGACGACTGGTGGGCCAAGAGCGAGCTCGGCCTCGAGATGCCGATGAAGTACATCGTCGACGTCGTCAACACCTCCAACGAGGTGGCGCTCGGCCTGATGCTGTCCGGCAGCCTCGACCTGAGCAACAACTTCCTGCCCGGCGTCAACACACTCGTGGACCAGGGGTCGGTCAGCACCTACTACGACGGCGAGCCGTACATGCTGGCGGCGGCGTCGGCGAACCTGATCCCGAACCAGACGCGGGCGCCGATGGACGACGTCGACTTCCGGCAGGCGCTGGCGCGGTCGATCGACGTCGACAAGATCGTGACGAACGCCTACGGCGGCCTCGTGCAGAAGGCCCACCCGTCCGGCCTGGTGCCGGCGTTCGAGGAGTACTACGACGAGGACGTCGCCGCGGAGTTCGGCTACACCTTCGACCCGGAGGAGACCAAGTCGATCCTGGCCGACGCCGGCTACGAGGACACCGACGGCGACGGCTTCGTCGAGACGCCGGACGGCGAGAAGATCGACCTCAAGCTGATCGTCCCGGCGGGCTGGACCGACTGGATGGAGGCGGCGCGCGTCATCGCGGAGGACGCCTCGGCGGCCGGCATCAAGGTCACCGCGGAATTCCCCGACGCGGGCGCCGTCGACGACGCGCGGGCCACCGGCGATTTCGACCTGCTCATCAACGGCAACGCGGGCATCAGCAACACGCCGTGGACGTACTACAACTACGCGTTCTACCAGCCCATCCAGGAGCAGATGCTGGCGGGCAACTTCGGCCGGTACGAGAACGACGAGGCTTGGGAGCTGGTGCAGGACCTCTCGCGGACCGAGAGCGGGACGGCGGAGTTCTCCGAGACGCTGTCGCAGGTCGAGGAGAAGTTCATGACCGAGATGCCGATGATCCCGCTCTGGTACAACGGCGCCTGGGCCCAGTACAACGAGTCGCAGTGGACCAACTGGCCCAAGGAGGGCCGCGAGGACGCGTACTTCCCGGTGCTGTGGAACAACTACGTGCAGCTGGGCGGCCTCAACACGCTCCTCGCCCTTGAGCCGGCCTCCTGACGTATGCGCGGATATCTCGCCCGCAAGACCCTGGTCTACGGCCTGACGTTCGTCGTCGCGGTCACGCTGAACTGGCTGATCCCCCGGCTCATGCCGGGGGATCCGGTTCAGCTGATGGTGGCGCGCGCCGCCGTGCAGCACCCCGAGACGATCGCGTCGATGACGCAGTACTACGAGCGGATGTTCGGGCTCGACCTGCCGATCTGGCAGCAGTACCTGAACTACTGGGGCTCGCTGTTCCGCGGTGACCTGGGCACCAGCGTGTGGCTGTTCCCCGCGCCGGTGAGCCAGGTCGTGCTCGACGCCGTCCCGTACACGCTGGGCATCATGATCCCGGCCATCCTGCTGAGCTTCGTGGTCGGCAACAGCGTGGGCGCGATGGCGGCGCGCAGCCGCTGGCTCGACAACGTCGCCCTGCCCGTCGGCTACCTGATCACGGCCATGCCCTACATGTGGCTGGCGATCCTGCTCGCGTGGGGCTTCGGCGTGGCGCTCGGCTGGTTCCCCGTGGCGGGCGGCTACGACTTCGGCCTCGTGCCGCGGTGGTCGTGGTCCTTCGCGGGCGACCTGCTGCAGCACTGGGTGCTGCCGTTCCTGTCGCTCTTCCTGGTCTCGCTCGGCGGCTGGGCGATCGGCATGCGGAACCTGATCATCTACGAGCTCGAGTCGGACTATGCGAACTACCTCGCCGCGCTCGGCGCGCCGAAGCGGCTCATCCGGCAGTACGCGTTCCGCAACGCCCAGCTGCCACAGATCACCGGCCTGGCGCTGCAGCTCGGCACGATCCTGGGCGGCGCCCTGGTGACCGAGATCGTGTTCGCCTACCCGGGGCTCGGCAAACTCGTGCTGTCCGCCATCCAGAACCAGGACTTCTTCCTGCTCCAGGGCACCCTGCTGTTCGTGGTGATCGGCGTGCTGGTCGCCAACTTCGTGATCGACATCGTCTACGTGCTGGTCGACCCCCGCACGCGGACCGGACTGACGGGGGGCACCGCATGAGCCGGAGGCGCAGTGGAGGGTGGGGGCCGAGGCACGAGGTACCCGCCCGTAGCAGAGCCGCAGGCTCAGGCGGAAGGAGAACCGCATGACGGCGACACAACCGGTGGCGGGGCCGGGGACCGAGGCGGGCGAACAGCCCGGGGTGACCGGGGCGGCGTCGGGCGGCGTGCTGGCGGGCGGGCGCAAGCCCGGGGGAGACGCGCGCGAAACGCTGTACTTCGCGCTGCGCAACCCCAAGGTCATCATCGGCATGGTGGTCGTGCTCGGGTTCCTGCTGCTGGGCCTGATCGGGCCGGCGTTCCTGCGGTACGCGCCGATGGACTACGCGGGGCCGCCCATGGCGCCGCCGTCCGCGGACTTCCCGTTCGGGACGACGACGTTCGGGCAGGACGTCTTCGCGCAGTTCGTCGCCGGCCTGCGGTCCACGTTCCTCGTGGGCCTGCTGGGCGGCGGGGTGTCCGCCGTCATCGGGATGACCATCGGGTTCGTCGCGGGCTACCGCGGCGGCCTGATCGACGAGCTGCTGAACATGCTCACCAACGTGGTGCTCGTGATCCCCGGCTTCGTGGTGCTCATCATCATCAACGCCTACCTCGGCGTGCGGAGCGTGCCGATGCAGGCGCTGTACATCGGCGTGTTCAGCTGGCCCTGGGTCGCGCGGGCCGTGCGCTCGCAGACTCTGTCGTTGCGCTCGCGGGACTTCATCGACCTGGCGCGGCTGTCCGGCGTGGGGGTGGGCACGATCCTGCGGCGCGAGGTCGCGCCCAACATGTACTCCTACCTCTTCATGACGTTCGTGCTGCTGTTCGGCGGGTCCATCCTCACGGCGGCGTCGCTCGACTTCATCGGGCTCGGGCCCACCAACGCGATGTCGCTCGGCCTGATGATGAACCAAGCCGTGCAGTGGAGCGCGCTCCATCTGGGGCTGTGGTGGTGGTTCATCCCGCCGGGGCTGGGGATCACGCTCATCGTGGGGTCCCTGTACATCATGAACGTCGGCCTCGACGAGGTCTTCAACCCCAAGCTGCGGGAGATGTGATGGTCCTTTCCGTGACCGACCTCCGGGTCTACTACCGCACCCGCCGCGGCGACGTGAAGGCCCTCGACGGCGTCACCTTCGAGGTGGCGGACGGCGAGATCATGGGCATCGCCGGCGAGTCCGGCTGCGGCAAGACGACGCTCGGCAAGGCCCTGATCCGTCTCGACACCCGCATGAAGCACGTGGGCGGGTCGGTGGTCCTGGACGACGCCGAGCTGCCGCTGTCCGACGACGCCGCCATGAACCGCCACCGCTACCGCGAGGTGTCGCTCATCCCCCAGTACGCGATGTCCGCCATGAACCCGACCCGCAAGATCGGCCGGATGATCCGCGACCTGCTCGGGGCGCACAACGTGCGGTACTCCGAGGTGCTGCCCGAGCTCGAACGGCGCCTCAAGCTCGTCGGGCTCGAGACCGACGTGCTGGGGCGCTACCCGATCGAGCTGTCCGGCGGCATGAAGCAGCGCGTGGTGCTCGTGCTGTCCACCCTGCTGAACCCGTCGCTGCTGATCGGCGACGAGGTGACCTCAGCGCTCGACGTGTCCTCCCAGAAGGCGGTGGCCCGGGCGCTCGTCGAGTTCCGGGACCACGGGTTCGTGAAGTCGATGATCGTCATCACGCACGACATCTCCGTGCTGTTCCAGGTCGCCGACACCATCCTCGTCATGTACGCCGGGCATCTCGCCGAGAAGGCGCCCGCCCGGACGATCATCAGCGAGCCCCTGCACCCCTACACGAAGATGCTCATCGGGGCGCTGCCCACGGTCGGCGACCGCTACGAGGAGCAGCAGCTCGAAGGGATCGAGGGGCGGCCGCCGTCGCTCCTGGAACCGCCCGCCGGCTGCCGGTTCCGCGACCGCTGCCCCCTGGTGCATGACAAGTGCGCCGAGGCCCCGCCCTTCCGGGAAGTGTCCGAGGGACACCACGTCGCGTGCTGGGCGGTGAGCTGATGCTCACGCTCGACCAGCTCGACAAGGTCTACAAGACCGGCACCTTCGGCACCTCCGACCTGCACGCCGTCCGGCAGGTCAGCCTCGACGTGCAGCGCGGCGAGGTCGTGTCGCTCATCGGCGAGTCCGGCAGCGGCAAGTCGACCATCGGCAAGATGGTGCTCCACCTGCTCGACTCCACGGGCGGCAGCATCATGTTCGACGGGCGCGACGTCACCAAGCTCGGGTTCCGCGCCCGGCGCGAGTACTACCGCAAGGTCCAGGGCGTGTTCCAGGACCCGTTCAGCTCCTTCAACCCCATCTACAAGGTGGACCGCACCTTCGAGACGCTGCGGCACTCCTACTTTCCGAAGGTCTCCTCCGCGAGCTGGCGGGAGAAGCTGGACGACGCGCTGGCCGCCGTCACGCTCGAGCCGGACGACATCCTCGGCAAGTTCCCGCACCAGCTCTCCGGCGGGCAGCTGCAGCGCCTGCTCATCGCGCGCGCCCTGCTGCTCGACATCGAGCTGCTGGTCGCCGACGAGATCATCTCCATGCTCGACGCCTCCACCCGCATCGACGTCCTGAACCTGCTGGGCGAGCTCAAGGGGCGCGGCCTCGGGATCCTGTTCGTCACGCACGACCTCTCGCTCGGCAACTACGTCTCCGACCGGGTGGTGATCCTCTACAAGGGGCGCGTGGTGGAGCGGGGCGACACGAGCGCCGTCTTCGACGACCCGCTGCACCCCTACACGCGCGACCTGCTCGCCTCGGTGCCGCACCTGGACCGGACGTGGGAGGAGGTCGAGGTGCAGGAGGCGGAGCGCACCCGGCGGCTGGCGGGGCGGTGCCTGTACCACGAGGCGGTCGCAGCGGACGGCGCGGACGGTGGTGCCGAGGTGCCGGACGGCCTCGGGCTGGTCGAGCACGCGCCCGGCCACTTCGTGGGCTGCTTCCGCAAGGCGGCCGACGAGGAGTGCCCGGCGGCATCCTGAGCCCACGCCCACAACGAAGCTGTCAGGCGCGGATCAGGACCGGGACGCCCGGGTCGAGGCCGGCGAGGCGTTCGAAGTCGGTGCTCGTGAGGCGGACACAGCCGTTGCTGACCGCCAGGCCCTGGTCCACGCCCACGTGGATCGCGGTGGCGGCGTAGTCCGTGCCGTAGAACCCGTCGAGGGACTCGCTCTGCATCGACAGGAACACGGACAGCCCGGTGTTCACGGCCTCCGTGACGGTGAAGACCTGCGTGAGGCCCTCCGGCGTCGGCGTCTCGGGGGCGCCGACGGCGGCGACGAGCCGGTCCTGGGCGCCGTCGGCCTGCGTGACGGTCACGGTGCGGTCCGACAGGTCGACCACCACTGACCGCCTCTCCTTCTCCAGGGTGACGTCGCTCGCGCGCAGCCAGCCGGAGACGCCGTTGACCTTCTCGGGGTCGTGCGACGGGAGGCTGCCGCGCCCGTACGGCACGAGTACCTTGACCCACCCCGGCCGGCGCTCCAGCACGAGCCAGCGCGCGTCGGCGTCGTAGTACGCGGACTCGAGGGCGAGCACCGGCTTCTTGGTCACGTCGGGGCGGGCCCAGGCCGGGGTCCGGTCCGCCCTCGGCACGGCGACCGAGCCCGGCAGGCCCCGGAGCGTGTCGATCTTGGCCAGCGGCAGCGCGCTGGGGAGGATCTCGTCGATGGCCGGGTCGGGCAGGTCGGCCAGCGAGAAGGCCGCAGGCGTCGGCGTGGGCTTCGGCGGGCTGGCCGACGGCGACGGGCTCGGCGACGTGACCGTCACCGCGGCGGGATCGGGCTGGGCGTCCGGCGTCCGGCCGAACCAGACGGCCGTCGCGACGAGCGCGACGGCCACGACGCCCACGATCCAGCCCCAGGCCCGCGCGGCCGTTCGGCGCGGGGCATGTCGTGCCGCGAACCCTCCGTGCCTCTCCGACATCTGTCTCCCTCCACGCGCGTGCGCCGGGTGCCGGCGCTGTGTCCATGGTGCCCCCTGGACCGATTCACCGGGCAGTCGAGCCACGGACGATACCGGGCCGTCACACATGTCCGATATCTTCTTGTTCGCCCACCCCCTGGGCATCCGAACTGTTGTTCGATAGTCTCGCCCGACAGTCCTCGACCAAGGAGAGATCCCCGTGGCACCCGCCGACCGGACGTTCCCCGTCACGACCGTCCCGACGCGCCGTTCCCGCAGTCTGGTCCTCACCGGTGCGATCTCCGTCGCCCTCATCTCGACCGGGTCCGCGTACCTGGCGATGGTCCAGTTCGGCATCGACGTCCTCGCCATGAACCAGGGCACCGCCTACGCGACGGCCGGCGTCTTCGAGCTGTCGCTGGTCACCGTCGCCCTCCTGGCCCGCGAGGCCGCCCGGGACAACCGGCCCGGCGGAACCCTGCTCGCGCTGACCTGGGCTCTCTCGTCTGCCTCCGGGGTGTTCGCCGCGTGGCACGAGGCGTACATCGGCCACCCGGTCGGCGCCGTCCTGTTCCGGTTCATCGTGCCCCTGCTCGCCGCGCTCATGTGGCACCTGGCGCTGATCGGCGACCGGCACCTCGCCACCGGCACGTCCTGGTCGGCGATGCGGCAGTCCGCGCGGATGCACGCGCTGTTCCTCACGACCGAGGACCTGTTCCGGGCACAGAGCCTGAACGACGGCTCGCGATCCGCCCGCCGTCGGCTCGCGCGGGCGGAGGCCGGACGTCGCCGGGCCCGGTCCGTGGCGCTGCGCACCGTGCCGCCCACGGAGATGCGTGCGCAGGTCGCGGCCTGGTGCGAGGCGCTGGCCGCCGTCGGGGACGGCACGGCCGACGTCGCGCGCCTGCACCTCGCCGACCGCCGGCACCTGACCGGGATCGTGGCCGACGGCGATCCCCTGGACACCGGGGTGCCGAGCACGCGGACCGAGGGCCAGATCGGGGCGCCCGCATACGAGAGCCGGGCCGCCGACGCCGTCGCCGCGGAGTTCGGCGACGGACGTCCCGCGGCGCGTGGCCGCGACGGGAACACGAGCGACGGCGGTGTCCTCGACGGCGGAGTGCTCGCCGACGGCGTGTTCGACGACGCCGTCTTCGACGGGGAGCGGTTCGGTGAGGGTGTGTTCGACGGCGACGCGGAGCGCCGGCCCGCCCGGGTGAGCGCCGCCCTCGACATGCCCAGGCAGGGCGTGAGCGAGCGTGCGCCCGCGCCCGACGTCGACCGGCCGGCCCAGTCGGGTGGCGCCGATCCGGCGGGCCGGCCAGGTCCGGAGGCGACCGTCGCGCAGCCGGCCGAGGCGGCGGCCCGCGCCACCGCGAACGTCCGGGAGGCGCTGCCGCCGCGGCGCAGGCCGCGGCGTGACACGCGGCTCGGCACGCAGGACGCCGAACGCATGCTCGACCTGCGCACCGAGGGGCGTACGTACCGGGAGATCGCGAAGGAGGTCGGCGTCAGCCCGTCGACGGTGAGCAAGCGCATGCGTGAGTTCACGGAGACTGGTTCGATCCCGATTGTCAGGACCCGCTGACCCGCCCCACAACCCACCTGCCTCGCCAGAGGACTACTCCGGCGAGCCCGCGTGGGCTACGTGGGCCAGCGACTTCCAGACGAGCAGGAGGGTGACGCCCGCGCCCGCGCAGGCGAACCACCACGGGGCCACCAGGCCCCACTGCTCCGCGATGACGCCGCCGATGGCCTGCCCGAGGACGAGGCCCCCGAACACGCAGATCATGTTGATCGACGCCACGCGGCCCTGGAACTCCTTGGGCACGGCGCGCTGCCGGACCGTCGTCGACACCGTGCCCCAGACGAACGCGTAGACGCCGAACTCGAACATGATCGCTATCGCCACCCAGCCGGTCGTGGTCAGCGCGAACGCCCCGTGCGTGAGCACCTCCAGCGTCAGGCAGACGCGGATGAGCGTCGCGAGGTTCAGGTGCCGCTCCAGCCAGCCGTAGACGAGCATGCCCACGATGCCGCCCAGCGCGCTCGCCGTCGTCAGCAGGCCGTAGCCGACCTCGCTCATGTGCAGGTGGTCGAGCGAGTACTTGACCAGCACGCCCCATGGCGCGGCCCACGTGATGTTGAAGACGAGGATCACGATGCTCAGCGTCCGCACCGGCGCGTGGTGCCACACCCAGCGCAGCCCCTCGGCGATGTCCTTGCGGATGTGGCTGTCGGCGTCGCGCACGTTGGTGAACGAGGTGCCGGGCGGGGCAGCGATGCGCGAGACCAGCAGGACCGCCAGCGCCACGCACACCACCTGCACCGCGAACGGCCACACCATGCCGGCCGCGAAGAGGAAGGCGCCGAGCGGCGGGCCGACGAGCTGGTTCGCGGTGAGGAACCCCGCCTGTAGGCGCTGGTTGCCGGTGCCGAGGTCGGCGGACGGAACGAGGGTGGGCAGGAGGGTCTGCTGCGTGGTGTCGGCGAAGACCTCGGCGACGCCGTAGAGGAACATCGCGGTGAGCACCATCGCGATGCTCACGGTGCCGGTCGCGATGAAGACGCACAGGACGGTGATGACCACGGCCCGGAGCGCGTTGGCGACCATGACGACGACGCGGCGGTCCAGGCGGTCGGCCAGCGCGCCGGCCCAGAGCCCGAAGAGGAGCCACGGCAGCCGCTGCAGCATCGCGGCGAGCGCGACGATGAACGCGCTGTCGGTCTGCGACGCGACGAGCAGCGGCCCGGCGGCGAGGGCTATGCCGTCGCCGATGTTGCTGGTCCAGGAGGCCGAGACGAGCCAGCGGAACGGCTGGCCCAGCCGGCGGGGAAAGACTGCCTCGACGAGTGCGCTCACAAACGTTCGAGTTTAGGTCCGGCGTCCAGGCTTTTTTGTAGGACCGGACCGGGCCCGATCTCGGCGGGTGATTTCGACGGCGCCGGGGCCGCTCCCGGGACTCCGGGAGGCGGCCGGGGGCGGCGTCGGCGACGCGATGGCCGCAGGCCGCGAAAATGGCGGAATGCTGCGGAAAATTGGGGACGCAGAAGGGGCAGAGCGGGCAAATGGATAACGTTTCAGATCGGCACGTCCGGCTACTTGGACGATCGTCCGACTCGGTGTTGACGTCCGACAGGAACAGGTGCAGACTCTCACAAGACGGTGCGCATCGCCCGCCCCCTGCGCGGTGCGCACCGTCATACCCCGTCGGGCTTCGGCCCGTCTGCGAAGCCCCTTCGGACCCCCTGCCGGAGGGGCTCTTGCATGCCCCGACACGCCCGGGCGTCTTTTTCACCCGGCGTGTCGCGCGGCGTGGCGTCCGGCCCTTGCGGACGGCGCGCGGTTAGCGTGCTGGTGTGAACGCTGCACGCCGCCAGACCGCAGCCGCCTCCGAGATCTCGGCCGACTTGTCCGAGGAGCTCTCGGCCGCGCTGCAGGACGAGACAGAGGACCCGGCCGCCGAGCCGGCCGCGTCGGGGGCACCGGGGTCCACGTCGGACGGCGCCCGGGACCCCATGACCGAGTCGGTCGCGCGCTGGCGCGCCGGCCTGGTCCTGCTGGCCGGGGGATCCACCCTGGCCGACGTCGGACTGCTGGGCGAGGCCGTCATCGACCTGTCGGCGGCCCACCCGTCGGGTGTCGCCCAGCTCTTCGCGGGCCGGCCGACCCGCCTGTCCAACCTCGTGCGCGAGGCGGGTGCGCTGCCGGCGGCCCGCCGTCGGGCACGGGCGGTCGCCGCACACTCCGCCCAGCACGCGCAGCGCTACGGGGTCTCGCCGACCTACCTCGCGATCGGCGTCGCGACGTGGACCGAGCGTCCCGCTCCGGGCGGCGACTCGAACGACAGCTCGAACGACATCTCGAACGACATGGAGGCCATCACCCGGGTGCTCGGCCCGGCGAGCGTGGCCCCGCCGGAGCAGGACTCCGCCGACAGCCCCGCCGACGCCCCGGCCCTCACGGGCTCGGTTCCCATCGTGACGCTGGCCATGCCCACCGGCCGCCCCGTGGCGCCGTCCGACGACGAGGAGACGCAGGAGCCGCGCGTGGTGCGCGCGCCCGTCATCCTGCGGCCCGTCATGCTGACGCCGCGCAGCGACGGCGAGGGCGACTACGACATCACGCTCGATCCCACCGCCGAGATCAACCCGGTGGTGGCGCGCACGCTGCGCGCCCACGGGGCCCTGCTCGACCCCGTCGCGCTCGCGAAGGCGACGTTCACGCTCGCGGGCTTCAACCCGACCGACGTCCTGGACCGGGTGGCGAGCCTCGGGTCGGCGGTGCTGGGCGAGTTCCGGCTCGACCGGCGCGTGCTCGTGGGCACGTTCGTGCACCCGGGGCAGGTGCTCGTCGACGACCTCGACGAGCTCGCCCCGACCCTGGGGGAGCACGAGGTGGTCTCCGCCCTGGGCGGCGTCGACAGCTCGGTGACGCGGCTGGGCAAGGTGGAGCTCCCCGAGTCCCGGGTGGGCGACGCCGACCCGGCGCACGAGCGCGGCGTCGGCGACCTGGACCCGCACCAGCGGCACGTCGTCGACGCGCTCGCGACGGGCAGCCACCTGTTCGTGGACGCCCCCGTCGGGGCCGACGTCGCGGGCACGCTGGCCGCCGTCGTCGCCGAGGCGAACGCGAGCGGACGGTCCGTGCTGTACGTGCCGGGGCACCGGCGGGCCGCCGACGCGCTGGCCGCGCGGCTGGCGTCGATCGGCCTCGACGGGCTGCTGCTCGACATCGCGCCCGTCCCGACGTGGCGCACCTCGACGTCGCGCCGCCTCCTCGAGGCGATGACGCCCGCGCAGGAGCGGATCGACGTCGAGGAGGTGGGGCGCGTCCGGGACGCCCTGATCGGGTCGCGGGCGCAGCTCGCGGGCTACATCGAGGCGCTGCACCGGGTCCGCGACCCGTGGCGCGTCTCCGCGTACGACGCCCTGCAGGCGCTCGCCCGGCTCACGTCCGAGCGGCCGGCCCCGGCCACCCGGGTGCGGCTCGACCCCGAGTCGGTGCTGGCGCTGGGCGCCGAGCGCCGCGCCGAGCTGGCGGCCGACCTGGAGCGGGCGGCCGAGCTGGGCGCGTTCACGCTGCGGTCGTCGTCGAGCCCGTGGTTCGGGGCGCACATCCTGACCGACGACGACGCCCGCTCCGCCCTCGCCCGCGTCACCCGCCTCGGCGAGCACACGCTGCCCGAGCTGCGCAAGCAGATCGAGTACGTGGCGCGGGTGACGGGCCTGGTCCAGGCGACGACGGCGCGGCAGTGGGGCGAGCAGCTCGCCATGCTCGGCGGCATGCGGGGCACGCTCGACGTCTTCCAGCCGATGGTCTTCGAGCGCACGGCCGCCGACATGGTGCAGGCCACGGCGTCCCGGAGGCAGCGCGCCGAGCAGGGCGCCGAGATGGGCTGGCTGACCCGGCGTCGGCTGAAGCGGCGGGCGCGCGAGATGGTGCGCCCGGGCGTCCGCGTGCCGGACATGCACGCGGCCCTCGTCGAGGTACAGCGGCAGCGCGAGGTCTGGCAGGCGCAGTGCCCGCGCGGCGGCTGGCCGACGCTCCCCGAGGGGCTGGCGGGCGTCGAGGAGACCTACGAGGCGGTGCGCATCGACCTCGAGGCGCTGGAGCCGGTGCTGCGTTCCTCGCAGGCGGGCGGCGGGCTGCTCGACCTCGACCTGTTCGCGCTGGTCCAGCGGCTCGCGTTCCTCTCCGAGACGCAAGAGGCCCTGACCTCGCTGCCCGAGCGGACCGCCGTGCTGCGGCGCCTGCGCAGGGCGGGGCTCGACGAGCTGGTCGACGACCTCGGCGACCGCCGCGTGGAGGCCGACCTCGTAGGCCCCGAGCTGGAGCTGTCGTGGTGGTCGTCGGTGTTCGAGCAGATCCTGGCCACCGAGCCCGACCTCGCAGGGCAGGACGGCGCGGGGTTGGACGCTCTCGCCGGGCGGTTCCGCGAGCTGGACCGGCGGCACGTGGCAGCGCTGTCCGCTCCTGTGCGGGCCGCGGTGCGGGCGCACCTCGGCGCCGCGATGCGCGAGGAGCGGGAGGACGCCGAGGCGCTGTACGCGAAGCTGGTCGACGGCGGCCTCACCTCGATGCGCGACCTCGTGTCCGCGCACGGCTCGACGGCGCGCCGGCTGCGGCCCACCTGGGTGTCGACGCCGACGATGGTGCCGCACCTGCTGCCCGCCGAGCGCAGCGCCGACCTGGTGATCCTCGACGCGGTGCAGCACGTGCCGGTCGAGGTCGTCGTGCCCGCGCTGGCCCGGGGCCGGCAGGTCGTCGTGGTCGGCGACCCGCGGTCGGCGTCGGGCACCGCGGTGCGGGACCTGGCGCGGCTGCTGCCGCGCGTCACGCTGCAGCCGGAGCCCGCGCGCCGGGACCCGCGGCTGACGGCGCTCCTGGCCGAGCACGGGTACGAGGGGATCATGCGGCCCGCGCCGCTGCCGCGTACCGAGGCGCTGGTGCACTTCTCGCTCGTGGACGGCGCCGGCATGCCCGACCCCGTCTCCGGCACCGTCGAGTCGACGACGGCCGAGGTGGAGCGTGTGGTCGATCTCGCCATCGAGCACGCGATGACCCGGCCCGAGGAGACCTTCGGGATCGTCACGGTGACCACCGCGCACGCCGACCGGATCCGCGAGCGGCTGCTGGCGGAGGTGCGGGCCAACCCCGCGCTGGCACCGTTCTTCGCCGGATCGCGGCCCGAGCCGGTGGTGGTCGCCGACGTCACCGGAGTGGCCGGGCTGGCGCGCGACACGATAGTGCTGACCCTCGGTTTCGGGCGGACGCCGCACGGCCGCGTGCTGCACCGGTTCGGCGTGCTCGGCGACGCCGGCGGCGACGCGATGCTGCTCGGCTCGCTCGGCGCGGCGCGCAAGCGGCTGCACGTGGTGACGTGCTTCCCGGCCTCCGACCTCGACTCCGAGCGGCTGCGTGGCCCCGGGCCGCAGCTCCTGGCGCGGGTGCTCGCGTTCGCCGAGGAGCGTTCGGGCCTCGCCGACCAGGTGGAGATCGGCAACGGCGTGGACGTGGCGCGGTCCGTCGACCGCCTGGTCGTGGACCTGGGGGAGCGGCTGTGGCGCTCGGGCCTCGTGGTCGAGACCGACTACGGCCTGCCCGGCGGCGACCGGATCCCGCTGGCGGTCGGTCACCCCGACCTGCCGGGCGAGCTCCTGGTCGCGGTCCTGACCGACGACGCCGCCTACGTGGCCGAGCCCTCCATCCGCGTGCGCGACCGGCAGCTCGCCGAGCGGCTCGAACGGCTCGGCTGGGTGGTGGCCCAGGTGTGGTCGGCCGCCGCGTTCCTGGACCCGGACGCCGAGGCCGAGCGGGTGCGGCGCGTGGTGCTGTCCGTGCGGGATGCCCGGGTGGGGCTTGCCGGGGGAGTGGCGCCGGCCGCGGAGCTGATCGTGCCGCAGGTGCTCGACGACTGAACCCTTGGACGTGTCAGACGCCCAGGTCACTCCGGTGACCTGGGCGTCTGACACGTCTTGCAGGTCTTGCAGGTCTTGCACGGTGGGGCTTCCGCGGGTTGCGGGGACCAACGGTTAGGCGTAACTTACCGTTCGTGGGAACTTACCGAATGGCGACCGGTGCCGGCGGCTCGGAGCGGGGCGCCGGGCGCGGCGAGCAGCAGCTCGACGCGCTGGGCGACGCTCGCCGCCGGGACATCGTGGCCCTGCTGTCCGACGGCGCTGTGTCCGTGGGGGAGCTCGCGGAGCGGCTGCCGATCAGCCGGCCCGCCGTGTCGCAGCACCTCAAGGTGCTGAAGGAGGCCGGTCTCGTCCGCGATCACGCGGAGGGCACGCGGCGGCTCTACGGCCTCGATCCGAGCGGGCCCGCCGGCGTGCGGGCCTACCTCGACCGTTTCTGGAGCAATCAGCTGGCCGCCTTCGCCGAGTACGTCGGCGAGGACGCCGTCCGACGGCGGAGCGGTGCCCCGTCCCGTCAGGCGGGGCGCGGCGAAGAATCCGAGAGGGACCGACCATGAGCGAGACCCAGTCGTACACGCCCGTCGTGGCGGAGGTGACCGTGCCCGCCGGACTGGCGCGGGCGTTCGAGCTCTTCACCGTGGAACACGCGGCGTGGCTCTCCGAAGGGCACTGGCTCGGGGACGAGCGGCCCGCGGCGATCGTGTTCGAGCCGACCGCGGGCGGCCGCTGGTACGAGCGGCAGCCCGACGGCACCGAGTGCGACTGGGGCCGGGTGCTCGAATGGGGCGCCCCCGGCCGGCTCGTGCTCGCATGGATGCTGGGCGGCGACTGGCAGTTCGACCCGGACGGAGAGCGGGCGAGCCGCGTCGAGGTGACGTTCACCGAGGTCGGGCCGGACCAGACCGTGCTGCGCTTGGTGCACACCGGGTTCGAGGCGCACGGTGAGGGCGGCGGCTCGGTCCACCGTGGCGTCGGCTCCGCGACTGGATGGCAGGCGTACCTGGACGCACTGGTGGCGTTCGCCACGGCCTGACCGAACGCGCGCCGGTCGGGGCGACAATAGTCGGGTGAGCGAGCCCGTGAACGCGCCGGCCGACCCGGCACAGAGCAAGGCCGCCCCGCGACGGCGGGGTCCCCGGCGCGCCGTGCGCCGGGGGACCGAGCGTGAGGCCGTGCTGGGCGTGAGCGCCGACGAGCGCCCGGCCGGCTGGGGCGAGGGGTCCGACGGCGGGGGCGCCGCCGACGCCGGTCACGGCTCCAACGACGAGCAGCTCCGCCGGGACGTCCCGCCCCACTGGGCCTGACGCCTCCGCTGGTCGAGCTTGTCGAGACCCCGTGTGCCGCATGATCGGCAATACGCCAGGCGGTCGGTAGAGGGTCAGATGATCGGCAACTCGAACTGCCGGTCACCTGACCTCTTGCCGATCATGCGCGAATGCGCATGGGGCGCCGAGCTACTTGGCTCAGTTCGACCGCGAGTCGGCCCGCGAGCCGGCCTGGGCGCGCAGCAGGTCGCGGATCTCGGTGAGCAGCACGATGTCCTCGGCGAGCGACTCCTCGACCGTGGGCTCGTCCGCGCGCTTGCGCAGCGCCGAGAGCCGCTTCACGGGCAGGATCACGAAGAAGTAGATCGCGCCCGCGATCAGCAGAAACATGATGAGGCCCTGGATGAACAGGCCGATCGGGAACTCGGTGGATTCGCCACGCCAGTTCGGGATGCTGAAGGTGATGCCGGAGAAGTCGGGCGCGCCGACCAGCCACCCGATGAGCGGCATGATGAAGCCCTTGACCAGGCCGTCAATGACGCCGGAGAAGGCAGCGCCGACGACTACGGCGACCGCGAGGTCGAGCACGTTGCCGCGCGTGATGAATTCCTTGAAGCCCTGAAACATCGTGGGATCCCCTGGGGTTGTTCCGAACATTCGGCCGAATTGGCGGCAACGGTACGCCAGTATGCCCGAACCCTTCCCGCCGAACCTCTACGGCACCAGCACCGCCGTCACCGAACCCCAGCCGGAGACCGCCGACAGCTCGGGGGCGTCCTCCGGGCTCACCGCGACGAGGGTGACGGGCCGGTCGCC
Source organism: Promicromonospora sp. NPDC057138 (assembly GCF_042670845.1). Taxonomy (NCBI): domain Bacteria; kingdom Bacillati; phylum Actinomycetota; class Actinomycetes; order Micrococcales; family Promicromonosporaceae; genus Promicromonospora; species Promicromonospora sp. NPDC057138. The sequence goes on from NZ_JBHUUX010000073.1 coordinate 24,456, forward strand.
GTCCGACGCCGGGCCGAGCAGCCCGCCCGCCGCGTCCGGCTCGCGCCCCGCCGGGACGGGCAGCACCAGCGCGCCGCGGGCGAGGTACCGGGGAGCATCCGCGGGCTCGCTGCCCGACGTCGTCCCAGCCAGCAGGTCCACTCGGTCGCCGGGGCGCAGGAGGGCGGCGACGGCGTCGTCGGACAGGCGGACCGGGACCACGACGGTGCCGCGGGGCGCGGCGGCGGAGACGCCGTCGTCGGACACGAGGGTGGCATGCAGCGGAGCGCCAGCCGGCAGCCCGACGACAGCCGCGCGGCCCAGCAGACCGCCGACCGTGTGGACGGCGCCGGGCGGGGCGACGTCGGCGGCGATGGCGCGCATGACGACGTCGTCGCTGGTGAGCTCCGTGCCGGCGGTGACGGGGCGCGCGGTGACGGCGACGTCGACGGTCGGGGGTGGGGGCGGGCGCAGGATGTGCACGGTCAGCGTGGCGGCGAGGCCGATCAGCGCCGCCGCGAGGGCGAAGCGCCAGCGCCACAGGACGCGTCGCGCCCGGCGGAGCCTCGCCGAGCGAGGTCGGCCCGGGTGGGACAACAGTCCGGCGAGGACTGTGCGCGGCCGGCGGTGCGGCTCGCCCTGGCTCCACGGTGTGCGTGAGCTGGCGCCGGGCGGCGATCCGTGGCGCGCGGCCGGTTCGGCGATCGTGTCGAGAAGTCCCATGCCGGCGACGCTATGCAGTCGAGGTGGGGCGGCGGGGCCGGCGTCGGGCAGCCTGTGTACGACGGCGGGAAAAGGCGCCCTGTGGTCGAGCTCGCATCGCTGGAACCTCGTCGCGCGGGTCGGTGGATCCGCGCAAGCACATGGGACTTCGGTCCATTGCCTCACACGTCTCACGACTTCGGTCCGTTGCTTTGAGATCGGTCAATCAAACGACCGATCTCAAAGCAACGGACCGAAGTAGGCGCGGCGGGCCCGCAAGGGACCGAACACGGGCCCAGGATCATG
>NZ_JBHUUX010000074.1:0-25287 GCF_042670845.1 Promicromonospora sp. NPDC057138
GCGGTAGACACCGTCTACCGAGCGCAACACACCCCGCTGACGTACGTCCTCCCCGCGTCCCCGCTGCGCGGCGTCTGGACCGCGCGGCCGCCCACTGAAGCCTCAGGTATCTCTGCCGGGCGGCTTCTTGCCCTCGCTGGGGACGTCGTCCTCGGACGCCGGGGTGGTCCGCATCATCGCGAACACCGGGAAGAACGCCGCACCGAGCGCGATGCCGATCGCGAGATTGTCCAGCGCTATCCCGAGAGCCACGCCGATGCACAGGCCGACCGCGACGCCGGCGCCCCAGTTCCGGCCGGTGGTCGAGGCGGAGTCGTTTCCGCTCTGGTCGTCCGGTCCGGTATGTGCCATGTTCCCAACGTAGAGAGGTGGTCGCAGCGAGTCCTCCCCCCGGAGGCTGATCTTGCGCCGTCCCTCCCCCCGTGGGCTTACTCCGTCCCGTTCGCCAATGAGGTGTCCGATACTGAACCGGAGCCTCGACCCGGCCGGTCCCATCGACCCGATCCAAGAGATTGAGGTGCAAGCTGCATGTCCGATCGAGCAGCCCCCAGTGCAGTGGGCAACCACGAGGCGCCAGAGCCGGCGCGTGCAGATCCGATCGCAGGCGAGCTCGTCACCGAGACCTTCGACTACGACGGCGGGCGGCAGGTCACCGTGTACGTGCCGCCGGACGCGCCGGAAGCCGTCGTGTTCGCCGGCGACGGTCAGCTGATCTCGCAGTGGGGCGGATACCTCGAGGCGGCAGACGTTCCAGCCACCATGATCGTCGCCGCCCACCGGACGGACGACCCTGACGAGATGGCCAGGATTCGTGAGTACTCGCCGTCGTTCGACGAGGAACGGTTCGCGGCCCACGAGCACTTCTTCGTCGAGGAGGTCCGCGACTGGGTGCGGTCTCGCTTCGGCGTCGCCCTGCCGCCCGAACGCACCGCGGTGTGCGGCGTGTCAGCCAGTGCCGAGCTCGCGCTCGCCATGGGGCTTCGGCATCCGGACGTCTACGGTGCGGTCCTCTGCGCCTCGCCGGGCGGCGGCTTCCGTCCGCCCGCCGAGATGCCGAGCCCGCTACCGCGCACGTATCTCGTCGCCGGGACGCTGGAGCCGTGGTTCCTCGAGAACGCGAACCGGTGGGCGGACGCGCTGCTCGACGCCGGCGCGGACGTCGTCATGACCGAGCGGGTCGGTGACCACGGCGACCCGTTCTGGCAGGCCGAGTTCCCGCTGATGGTGGCCTGGGCGTCTCGACGCTGAGCTCAGCCCCGCAGCCGCGCCGCCAGCCCGCTCGCCCGGCGCGCCCGCCGCAGGACGGCCGCGCGCACCGCCTCCGGCGTCCCGACCACCCGCACCCGTCGCCGCGCTCGTGTCACCGCGGTGTAGAACAGCTCGCGCGTGAGCAGCGGCGAGGCCTCGTCCGGCAGCAGCACCGTCACTTCCTCGGCCTGACTCCCCTGGCTCTTGTGCACCGTCATCGCGTGCAGCGTCTCGACGTCGCCCAGGCGGGAGACCGCGAACGACGCGCCACCGTTGATGTGGGCGCGCAGTGCCTCGCCCTCGGCGACCACCACCCCGGTGTCGCCGTTGAACAGGCCCAGGCTGTAGTCGTTCGCGGTGACCAGCACCGGTCGCCCCGCGTACCACTCCGTGCCGACCGCGGCGCCGAGGTAGGCGCCGGAGGCCTCGCCGAGCCGGCGCTCGACCAGCCGGTTCCAGTGCGCCACGCCCCACGGGCCCTCGCGGTGGGCGCACAGCAGCCGGTGCCGCTCGGCCGAGGCGAGCGCCCCGGCGGCGTCGCCCGCCAGCGCCGGGCCGCGGACGTCGAGCGCGTGCCGCGTCAGCTCGTCCTGGAGGCCGGCGAGCCCGGCCGCGTTGTCCGGGTGCACAAATTCCACGGCGCCGTCGCCCGCCGCCAGTGCGGCGAGCACCGCCTCCGGGTCGCCGTCCTGGATCGCGGCGGCGAGCCGTGTGATCGCCGCGCTCTCCGACCGGTGGTCGGTGACCAGGGCCGCCACGACGCCGTCGTCGCGCTCGCCGAGCCCGGCGACGAGGTCGGCGAGGACGGCGCCGGCCTCGACGGACGCGAGCTGGTCGGGGTCGCCCACGAGCACGAGCCGCGCGTCGGGGCGCACCGCCTCCAGCAGCCGGGCCATGAGCGTGAGCGAGACCATGGAGGTCTCGTCGACCACGACGACGTCGTGCGGCAGGCGGTTGGAGCGGTCGTGCCGGAACCGGGTGCTCGATCCGGGCCGCCAGCCCAGCAGCCGGTGCAGCGTGCCCGCCTGGAGCCCGGCGAGCCGGCGCCGGTCGTCGGCGGTGAACGCGGGCCGCCCGGCCTCCGGGAGAGCACCGAGCGAATCGGCCACCGCCTCCTGCATGCGCGCGGCCGCCTTGCCGGTGGGCGCGGCGAGCGCGATGCGCAGGCGGCGTCCGCCGGCGTGCTCGGCCTGCTCCGCGAGCAGCGCGAGCAGGCCGGCCACGGTCGTCGTCTTGCCGCGGCCGGGACCGCCGGTGAGCACGGTCGTCAGACGCCGCGCAGTCGACAGCGCCGCCACGCGCTGCTCGGCGTAGGCGTCGCCGGGGAAGAGCCGCGCCGCGCTGTCCTCGAGCAGGGCGTCATCGACCGCCGGGGCCGGCGCCGCCAGCCGGGCGACGAGGTCGTCGCGCACCTGCCGCTCCTCGCGCCAGTACCGGTCGAGGTAGAGCAGGCCGAGGTCGGCCCGCACCACCGAACGCTCCGCGAGCGCGCTGGCCGCTACCCGGTCGAGCCAGCCGTCGGCGGCAGGCCAGGGCAGGGGCGCCTCTCCGGCGCCATCGTCGAACGCACTGAGGTCCACGCAGACCGACCCCTGCCGCACGGCGCGCACCGCGAGTGCGACGGCGAGGCGCACGGTCTCGTCCTCCTCGCCGACGACGTCGGCCGTGCGGCGCGCGACGTGCACGTCGGCCGCGGTGAGCACACCGGCGTCGTTGAAGGTGCGCAGCAGGCCGGTCGCGCCGAGCGCCCGACGGGCGTCATGGGGGTCGTCGCTGGTCCAGCGCTCGATCGCCGTCGTCATGCGGCCTCCTCCCCTGCGGCTCCGGCTCCGGCGAGCAGGTCTGACAGAGCCACCAGGAGCGCCGCCGGCGGCCGCCACGAGAACACGCCCGCGGGACTGCCGCCGGCGTCGGGGCCGCCACCCGCGTCGGGGGTGTCCGGCCCGGCCATGCCGCGCACGAAAAGGTAGAGCACCCCGCCCAGGTGGGTGTCGGGGTCGTAGCCGGGCAGCCGCCAGCGCAGGTAGCGGTGCAGCACTACGCCGTACAGCAGGGCCTGCAGCGGGTAGTGCGAGTGCAGCATGGCCTCGGCCATGCGGGGCCGCGAGTAGTCGGCGACGGCGGGACCGAGGAAGTTCGTCTTGTAGTCGACGACGACGAACCGCCCCGACGGCAGCCGGAGGACGACGTCGACCGAGCCGGTGAGGTAACCGCGCAGCGCCTGGTTCCCCAGGGCCGGCTGCTCGAGTCGGTCGGCGTAGGCGGCGAGCGGGTCGTCGGCGGGCAGGTGGGCACGCAGCAGCGGGGCGAGGTCGCCCAGCCTGGCCTCGGTGCGGCCGGGACCACCGAGGTCGCCGCCGGTCAGCGGCAGCTCGAACGTCAGCTCGCGGAGCCGGTCCGGCTGGCCGATCTCGCCCAGCGTCAGGCCCCCTGCCAGCGGGCCGAGCGGCGTGCGGTGCAGCGGCAGGAGCCCTTCGGCGAGCATCGCCGGGTCGGCCTGGACGGGCCACCAGCGCAGCTGCTCGGTGACGTGCCCCAGCAGCTCGGCGCGCAGGTCGGCCGCGAACGGGTCGGCGTGCTCCAGCACCGCGTGCACCAGCGATCCGAAGGCGGCGCCCATGGGCAGGTCGGCCATCGGCGACGTCCCCGCGTCGGGCACGGCCTGCTCCTCGACGTCGGTCTCGGGCGCGTCCGGCTCGTCGTCCTTGCCGGCGGCCTCGGGCTCGCTGCCCACTCCCGCGCCCTCTCCAGCACCCACCCCCGCGCCCGCTCCCGCGCCGTGGTCGCCGGCCGCGATGAGCCCGCTGTAGGACGTGCGCCGCCACCCGGTATCGACGGCGCGGTCGAAGGCGCGCGCCTCGAACGGCGCGTGCCCGTCCGCCGCTACGGGGGCGGACGCCTCGGCGGGTACCGCGAGCTCGGCCGCGGGGCCGCCCAGCTCCTCGAGCAGCCGCAGCACGCGCGTGGCGTAGGTATCGTCCTTGACCGGCTGGGTGCCCGGCACCTCTCGCGTGCCGGGGGTGCGGCCGAACAGGAGGCGGTGCAGGCCGCTGGTCGGGGTGCTCGACGTCGGCGCCCACCACGCCACGACCTGCGACTGCGCGCGGGTCAGGGCCACGTAGAGCTTGCGCAGCTCCTCGCCGTCCTCCTCAGCTCGGTGGGCGGCGCCGTGAGCCTCCCAGCGCGCGCCGGAGCCGGAGACGTCGATAGTCCGCACGCCGCGCTCGTCGTGGTAGAGCGCGATCTCGACCGGGCGCGCGTAGTTGTCGTAGCCGAACGGCAGGTACACCACCGGGTACTGCAGGCCCTTGCTGCCGTGCACCGTGACGATCTGCACGGCCGCGGCGTCGGAGTCCAGACGGCGCGGCCGCTCGGCCGTGCCCGTCCGCCGCCGCTCGTCGCGGAACCAGGCCAGCAGAGCGGTCAGGCCGAGCGACTCGGTGACGCTCACCTCGTGCAGCAGCTGCCCCAGGTGGCGGACGTCGGTCAGCAGCCGCTCGCCCTCGGCCTGAGCCAGCACCCGCCCGCTCAGCCCACGCTCCTCGGCGGCCTCCAGGAGAGCGGCCACGCCCCGATGGCGGAGCAGGAGCGCCCAGCCGCGCAGGGCGTCGGCGTCGCGGGCGGTCAGGTCCTCGCCGCCCGCGTCGAGGTCGGCGGCCGTGCGGCCGAGGAACGGCGTGAGCGCCGCGGCGCGCACCAGGCCCGAGCGGTGCGGGGACTCCAGCGCCTCCAGGAGCGTCAGCCACTCGTCGGCGGCGGGCGTCTCGAACACGTCGCCGCCGGGCAGCACGGCCGCGACGCCGCGCTCGGCGAGCGCGTCCTGCACGAGCCGGCCGTGCGTCCGCGCCGAGACGAGGACGGCGACGTCGCCGGGCACCAGCGGGCGCCCGTCCCAGGTCGCGCCCGAGGCGAGCAGCCCCGCGACGTCGGCAGTGAGGTCCGCCGCGACGTGCTCGCGTGCCGGGGCGGCCTTGACGAGGCCCTTGTACTGGGGCAGCCCGTCGCGCAGCACCTGCCGCAGCCGGAACGGCGCCGGGCGCGGCGCGCCGGCCAGCCGGCTGTTCCCGCCCTCGGCCGTCACCGGGTGCACCACGATCTCCTCGTGGCCGAGCGCCGCGTTGCCCAGCAGCACTCCCAGGGTCTCGACCAGCGACGCGTCCGAGCGCCAGTTGCTGCCGAGCGTCGCGCGGGTGGTGGCGCGCCGGGCGGCGTCGAGGTAGGCCACGACGTCGCCGCCGCGGAAGGCGTAGATGGCCTGCTTGGGGTCACCGACCAGCACCATCGCCGCGGCCTCCGCCTGCTCCTGCCCAGCGCCGAAGGCACGCTCGAGCACCTGCCACTGCACGGGGTCGGTGTCCTGGAACTCGTCGACCAGCACCACCTTCCAGCGTTCGCGCATGCGCGCGCCGACGGCGGTACCGCCGTCGGCCGACGCCGGGTCCAGAGCGTCGGCGAGCCGCCCGAGCAGGTCGTCGTACGACAGGATGCCGAGGCGCCGCTTGCGCCGCTCCATCTCGGCGCGCACCTCGCGGGCGAAGGACACGCGCGCCGAGCCGACGGCGTCGTCCGGGTCGGCGTCGGCGAGCGCGGCGCGCGGGTCCTCGACGGCGGCGGTGGCGACCCGGAGGGCGCAGGCCCGGTCGAACGGCGGCGGCTCGGGGGCGTCGCCGTACCGACGCAGGTAGAGGTCGTCGACCACCTCGACGGTGAGCTCGGCCAGGGACTCGACCAGCTCGGCGCCGGGCTCGGTGTCCCCGGCGACGCCGAGCGAGCGCAGCACGAGCTGGCAGAACTGGTGGATCGTCGCGATGGTGGCGTGGTCGAACGAGGCCAGCGAGTCGGCCAGCCGCCGGTGCCGGGCGGCCCGCTCGGCGTCGTCGACGTCGAGCAGCGCCGCGAGGACGGCGTCCACCTGACCGGTGTCGCGGCCCGCCAGGGCGGCGGCGAACGTGCGCTCGGCCCGGAGCAGGGCGCCGCGCACCCGGTCGCGCAGCTCCTGGGTCGCGGCGCGCCCGAAGGTCACCACCAGCATCTGGTCGAGCGGTACGACGCCCTCGGCGACGTACCGGGTCACGAGCGCGCCGATCGCGAAGGTCTTGCCGGTGCCCGCGCTCGCCTCCAGCAGCGCGGTGCCCCGCGGCAGCGGCCCGGCCAGGTCGAAGACACCGTCGAAGACGTCCATCAGTCGCTGAACCTCTCGTTCTCCAGCAGCGGGCTCCAGACGCGCATCGCGAGCGCGCCGAAGCGGGTGGTCTCCCCCGGGTGCTCCTCGCCTGGCCGCGGCTCCTCGCCGGTGGCGGGCAGCGGGGCGCTGGGACCGTGGACGCGCACGTGCTCGGGGTCCGCGCACTCGCCGTCGGAGCCTCCGCCGAACCCCCTCTGACCGGTCCACTTCTGTCCGGCCCGGGACCGCGCGTCGGTGGGGTCGGCGTTGGTCCTGCGCGCCTCGGCGTAGGCCACCGACGCCTTGACCGGCAGCGGCAGCGGTTCGGTGAGCCCGCGGTCGCGCAGCGCGACGAGGTCGCGCAGCAGGTCGACGGCCGTGTGGTCCAGCGGTCCCAGCCGGGACCCCTGCCACGTCTTGCGTGACCGCGGGTTGGTCGGCCGGCCGAGCGTGTAGGCGACCCAGGGGCGGTCGTCGTCGGACGCCGCGAGCGCCAGCAGCCGGATCCACGTCTGCAGGCGCTGCCGTCCGCCGAGCCGGCTGTACGACACCGCGACGAGGCGGTCGCCGTGCACGCCAGGCACCGAGCCGCGCAGGCTGCGTCCGTCGCCCAGGTCGACGTCGACGTCCACGACTCGCGCGGGGCTCGCCCGCAGGCCTGCGGCGGCGTCGGCGAGCGGGCCCACGTCCTCGGCGATGCCGACCAGGGGGCGCCAGCCCAGGCGTCCGGGCGGTAGCTGCCCGCGACGCCACTCCTTCTGGACGGCGTCGGCGATCGCGACGCCGGACAGCACGTCCCGCAGGACCCGCTCCCCCACGGCCCAGCGGCCGAGCCCGTCGAGCTCGACGGGCAGCCCGGCGTCGAGCGGTTCCTCCTCCCAGGGCCGGCCGACGTCGAGGCGCTGGACGAGGAACCCGCGCGCGGGCGAGCGGTAGAACGCGAGCAGGTCGTCGAGCGCGACGACGCCGTCGTCCGCCCCTGCCTGGCCTGGTGGTGCCAACGGCGCCAGCGGTGCGGCCAGGAACGGCCCTGCCGGGGTGCGGAGCCCGATCGCGGCGCGAGCTCCGGCCAGGGCCGCGGGGTCGAACGTGAAGGCCGAGCCGGGCACGAGCGCCCCGGGCTCGACGTTGCGCCGGTCGAAGGGCTGCAGCGGGTGACGGACGGTCACGGCTCGCGACACCGGGCGCCCCTCGGGCGTCCACGCCGTCTCGTCGAGGGCGTCGAGCAGCTCGCCCAGCGGCACGGCGGGGGGCCGTTCCTGGCCCGAGTACTCGTCGGCGCCGCTGTAGGTCACCACGAGGGTCTCGGTGGCGGCGAGGATCGCGTCGAGGAACAGCTGCCGGTCCTCGCTGCGCGGGTCGCGCTCGCCAGTCCTCGGCTCGCGGGCCAGCACGTCGTCGCCGTCGGTGATGCCGACGCGCGGGAACACGCCGTCGTCGAGCCCCAGCAGGGCGATGACGCGGTGCGGCACCGACCGCATCGGCACGAGCGTGGCCACCGTCAGCGTGCCGGTGCGGAAGTTCGACCGGGTAGGGCGGCCCGCCACGCGGTCGGCGAGCAGCGCGCGCACGTCCGGCAGCCGCAGGGACACCGCCGGGTCGGGAGCGTCGGCACGCACGCGGGCCAGCTCGCGCCGCACCTGCGCGAGCTGCCACGCGTCAGTGGTCGAGACCGTGGTGAGCGCCGCGACGCCGTCCTCGAGCGCGGTCAGCCAGTGCTCGAGCGGATGCCCGCCGACGAGCGCGTCGGTGACGTCACGGAGCCGCTCCACGAGCTCGGTCAGCCGGCCGACGAGCTCGACCTGCCCGCTGCCGACGTCGTCCAGCGGCAGGGTGCGCTCGAGCCAGGTGCCCGTGTCGTCCGACATCGCGACGCCCGCCAGCAGCCGGTCCACGCCCTCCTGCCAGGTGCCGGACCCGTAGTCGGCCAGGCCGAAGTCGGCGCGGTGCGCGGCGTCGAACCCCCACCGCACACCGGTCTCGCGCGCCCACTGGGCGAGCTGTTCCAGGTCGTCGTCGCGGAACCCGAAGCGTCGGCGCACGGGCTCGGCGTGGGCCAGGTCCACGACGTCGCCGACGCCCGCCCGGCCGCCGGCGAGGTCGAGCAGGCGCACGACGACGGCGAGCAGCGGGTTGGTCCGGTCCAGCGCCCGGTCGGCGAGGCGCACGCGCAGGCGGTGCGCGGGATGACCGTGCGGCCCGACGACGTCGGCCAGCCCGAACGCGGCGGCGACCAGTGGAGCGTAGGTCTCGATGTCGGGGCACATGACGAGCACGTCGCGCGGCTCGAGCGTCGGGTCGTCGGCGAGCAGGCCGAGCAGCACGTCGCGCAGCACCTCGACCTGCCGGGCCGGGCCGTGGCAGGCGTGCACCTGGACCGAGCGGTCGGCAGGGTCGAGCATCCGCGTCCCGGCATCGCCGACGGCGTCGGCGCGCAGGTCGTGCTGCAGCATCCCCAGCAGGGTCGACGGCGGTTCGTGGGCGTCGCCGGCGGCGACGGCGGCGACGGCGGCGGCCGGCTCGCCCGGGACGGGCTCGTCGCGCAGCTCGATCGCGGACAGGGTGCGCTGCAGCTCGCGGGTGTCCCGGCCGAGCGTGGCGAGCAGGCGGTGTCCGACGCGCTCGTGGGAGCGGTCCGCGGCCCGGTCGACGGGCCCGCCGAGATCCTTGAGCGCCGACCACAGCGGCGCCGAGGGATGTGGCAGCCACAGGTGCACGTCGCGGTGCGCGCCGAGCGCGCCGACCAGCTCGACCTCGCTCGCGGCCAGGCGAGTGTGACCGAAGAGGGACAGGCGCGCGGGCAGGTCGAAGGCGCCGGGCTCGGTGCGCAGCCGCTGGACGACGGCGGCCTGCCGCACGTGCGGCGGTTCGGCATCGACCCGCTCGGCCAGAGCCCGCCAGAGCGGCGGCTGCCACGCGAGATCGGCGGGGACGGCGCGCCCGCACCCGTCGGTGTCGCGGCCCGCGGCCCAGTCCGCGACCAGCGCCGGGCGCTGGGTGGCGTAGCCCGCCAGGAGCCGCGCGAGGCGTCGGGCGACGGAGAGCCGGCGACCGCGCCGCAGGTCGCCCTCCTCCCCCGGCATCCCGTGCCCGAGGTGCTGGGCGAGCAGCGCCGCCCACGGCTCGTCGAGGCTCACGTCGATCGCCGCCAGCAGCGGCCAGGTCAGTGCGTCCGGCGCCCACGGGTCGTCGTCGCGCGTGCCCGTGACCTCGGCGAACAGCGAGCCCGGCGAGCGCAGGTCCACGCCCGCGCACACGCCGTCGTCCCGCCCGGGAGCGGCACCGAGATGATGGCTGAGCCGCTGCGCGAGCCAGCGTTCGACGCCGCGGGCGGGCACCACGACGACCTCGGTCGCGAACGGGTCCTCCAGGGGCGCGGCCAGCAGGTCCCCCAGCGCCCGCGCGAGCAGGTCCGTACGCGGAGCCCGATGCAGGACGACTGCCATCGCGCCAACGTATCGCGCACGGCCGCGAACCACGCTGTCCACGGCGTCGGGCGGGAAGACCAGCTGCCGACTTCCGGTTGTATCAAGTGCCGGGCCATCGGGACTCTTCGACGCCCACTCGTCGCCTGACCGTCCAGCGCTCGGCGAAGGGAGGGGCGCGGTGAAGGGTGATCGTGTCGAGGTCGTCATCGACGCCGGTGGAGCGACCCGAACCTATGAAGTCGAAGCTACCCGTGCCGGTCGACGGGTCGAGGTGACGCAGGGCCGTGGGATCGTCGAGGTCACCGAGGTCACCCGTGGCGGCACGCCGGTTCGAACGGCCCGCTTCATGTCCGCGCGGGTCCTCGCCCTGGTCGAGCACCCCGCGCCCCGACCCGCGCAACCGGACGACGCCAACGTGACACCTTCCGCGCCCGGCTGACCTGCCGGCGCTGCAGGCGCGCTACCTCGGCGTCAGACCGCCTCGAGCAGCGCGGACACCTTCCCGATCTGGCCGTCCGAGCTGAACTCGACGTGCAGGTAGCGCTCGTTCGCCTCGTACCTGACGAAGCTGGGACCGGTACGTTCCGGGACCCCGAAGAAGTCTTCGACATCAGTGCGGGTGGCGGTCGGCGGCAGGCCGTCGATCAAAGCTGCCGGCCTCGGGTACACGCGGTAACCGGGATCTTGCGCGTCAGGCTGCATCCGCACGATGGCTGATGCGAGCACGCCATCCTCGAAGAGCAGGTCCGTGCCGGCCGGCTTGAAGATGAAGTAGGTCGACTTCTCGCTGTCCCAGTCGAACTCCTCGATCTCCATCTCGGGACCGACCAGGGCTATGGCCTCAAGGATGCGACTATCACCCTGCGATAGGCCCAGCACATCCAGCATCACGGCAATCTCACCTGTGACTGTCACCATCAGATCCCTCGTTCCGTGGCCTCGATCGTCATCCCTGCTCGTGAACTCCTCGACTCAGCAGAACACAAGGACGGGTAGGCCGCTGAGCCGCCTACCCGTCCCTTCACCGAAAGCCCGTGGACGCTTACGTCTCGTCGGCGTAGCTCTTGAAGAGCACGTCGCGGTCCATCCACGACTCGTCGAGCAGCTCGCTGCGCACCTCACCCTGGACGATTCCCAGGAGAAGGTCGGTCGTGAGCAGGTCGTACCGCCCCCACAGGTCGCCGTTCCGGTCCGAGACCCGGATCGGGTACGAATCCGCGGCCGCGCCGGGTGAGACCTCCCAGTACAGCGTGAGCCCCGACCCGGTCGAGGCCCAGGGCAGCAGCCTGGAATCATGGTCGAGATCCTCGGGCGGTTCCACGATCTCGTCCTCGAACATGTCCTGGAGCTGCTCGAACTCCAACCCCGACCGCTCCAGATCGACGTGCTTCAGACCGGCGCCGGGCGCCGGGACGAAGAGCCTCAAGAAGCCCAGCCAGAGTCCGCCACCCCCAGCCTCGAGAAGCTCGCGGTAGTCCTGCGGAACGGGCGCACCGATCCGCTGCCCGACCTGTTCCCAGTCGAACGGGCCGGCCGCCGGCGTGAGGCGTGCCATGTCGATCAGCTGCTGAGCACTTGTCATGAGGGTGCATTCCTCGGGGTTGCTGGTCCAGATCCGATCTCTCCGAACCGGGCCGTCGTGCTCACCCTGGGTAGGGGCGGAAGACCTGAGCACGGTCGAGGAATGCCTCGGAGAAGAACTCGCTCCGCACGCTGTTCTGCTGCACCCCTCGCAGAAAGTCCGTTGTCTTCATGTCGAACCGTTCCCAGTCGTCGCCATCGGCGTCCTGGACGTAGATGGGATAGGAATCGGCGGGTGTTCCCTCCTCGACCTGCCAGAAGAGGGTCTCTCCGGCCCCCGTACTGGCCCAGGCGATCAGCCTCGCGCCGGCCGGTAGGTCGGTCGGCGGGTTGGAGAAGCCGTTGTCCCAGAAGATCTGGAGGTCCTCGAACACCCCAGCGGAGTCGAGAAGGTTCCGGTCCTCGTACTGCTCTCCTGGTGCGTAGACCCGGAAGTAGTCGAACCACAGGCCGGCGCCTCCGGCGTCGACGAGCGCCCGGTAGTCCTCGGGAAGCCGCAGCCCCAGAGCCTGTTCGGCCTGCTCCCAGTCGAAGGCTTCACCGGGCGGAACCAGCCCGCCGGCATCTATCAGTTCATCAAGACTTGCCACAGTTACCTCGTCCCGAAGAGAAGTCCGTGTTGGTTGGGTGCGATGTTGCCAGCCTTCATCTCGGCGCTGAGCAAGGGAAGGTTCGTATTCGGCAGCGTGTAGTCCAGCACATAGCCGTTCGATCCCTGCCCGCTGAGATGAATCGAGTGCGGAATCTCTGACGCCCCGTTGTACTGCGGCGTCACCTTGTACAGTACGTCTTCGCCGCCCTCGACCACCTTCCGCACCTCGCCTTCGATCGCGCGCTGCCACGGGTTGTTCGACCTGTTGTACTGCGACACGAAGTTCGCCGCGTGGTCGTTCGGCCCGCCGAGCTGTGCGCCGTGCAGGTGGCCCGCCTGATGGATGGACGGGTCGTAGCCGAGTGGCTTCACGGAAGGGTTGGTCTTGCCCCCGATAGAACTCGGGGTGAGATTGACTTCGATCCCGGAGGGGCGGCCGAGACCGTCCACCTTGTAGCTTCCACCGTTGATCTTGTAGGTGTGGTTCTTCTTCAGAGCATTCGAGTGCACCGCGTTGTGGACGAGTACGGGGGTGTCGCCGGCGTGGACGTAGTAGTTGGTGTGAGTTTCGACGTGGAAGTTGTAGACCGTCTCAGCCTCGGTCTCGTCCCGCTGCTCGGTCTCGATCTCCTCGATCAATGCCGTAGTGCCGTCGGGGGTGACCAGGAGGTCGCCCACCTTGAGGAACGCGGCGTCCACCCAGCCACGGTCCTTGACCATGAACGGGTGCTCTGCGGTGGTGGAGACCAACGCACCAGCGATGGTGAGGTGGAACAGCTCCGTGGTGTGCCGGACGAACGTCTCGGCGACCAGCTGCAGCTCGTCCAGGCCAGTGTCCAGGTTGTGCGCCCAGACCTTGTCGCCGACCCGGATGTCCTCGATCGGACGCGGGCCGTCCGGGGTGTGGATCAGGGTGCCGGCGACGAAGCACTTGCCGAATCCGAACTTGCACCACCCCTTCTTCAACCCCTGCTTGAACGCGCCCTTCGTGATCCCCTTCGCCAACCCTGTCGCGGCCTTCGCCGCGGCACCCAAACCAATGAGCGACAGCGCGGCACCGGCGATGGCGATCCCGGCCTCCGCCCAAGACCGCTCACCGGTCGCGGCCAGAGCGATGTTCGCGACCGCGCTGACTATCGCCGCCACCGCCGCGATGACTATCAACACCCCGGCCAGGGCGGTGCCGACCACGGGGATGAAGGCCACCACGATCGCGAGGATGCCCGCGATGGTGGAGATCATGTCGGCGATGTCCGCGATCGCGGCGACCAGCTTGGAACCCCAGTTGTCCCACCACCCATCGTTCAGGTCATCGGATGAGGTGATCTCCTCGATGCGGTCCACCGCATGGTCCGCGGCACGGTCCCGGTCCGACACGGCGGACTCCACCGTGCCCTTCGCACTCGAGATCGTCCCGGCCGCCTCGTCGGCGTCCCCACCAGCCTGATCGGCCTTCTGCTGGTACTCCTGCTTCTCCGTCTCGTCCTTCGCCGAGTCGGCCAGCTCCTGCCAGCGGTCCTTCGAGCCCGACGCCGACTGCGCTGCGTCCTGCGCATCCCGCGCCCGCTCCAACGCCGCCAGAGTCTCGGACTGCACCCGCTCCAAAGCGCTGGCGTACCCGATCAACGCGTCACCGGCCGCGACGTACCGGGAGTGGGCCTTGCGGATCTCGCCGATGGTGTCTTCCTTGGCCTCCATCAGAGAATCCACAGCCTGCGAGATCGTCCCGTCCACATCCAGTCGACTCATTGCCGAGGCGGCGTTGTCGATCGACCGCGCAACCTCCTGATACTCCTGCCCACCGGACAGGACCAGCACCGGATCACCCGGCGTCGGATCAGAGTCCAACCCGACCGGCGACCAATCAGACGGCCTCGACATCTGCGCACCCTCGCAAACCAGTTATTGGCGGACAAATCTGGGCAAAGGCTAACAGCCGATCACCTTTCCGAAGGCACGATTTGCGCTGCTCAACCGCGGTGAGTCCACGGCCACCGTGTCGACGAAGGCCGCGCAGGCAGGCGCCCCGTCCGCGAGCAGCTATACCCGCACCGA
Source organism: Promicromonospora sp. NPDC057138 (assembly GCF_042670845.1). Lineage (NCBI taxonomy): Bacteria > Bacillati > Actinomycetota > Actinomycetes > Micrococcales > Promicromonosporaceae > Promicromonospora > Promicromonospora sp. NPDC057138. Next base: position 14,069 of record NZ_JBHUUX010000074.1, read on the forward strand.
CGCGTGGTACGGCCAGAGGTGGTCGAGGATCTGACCCGTTTCACGAAGGCCGACGCCGGGCGGGCCGGGGTCAACGACCCAGCCGCCCGGCGTCGGGCGAGTTTCAGCGTCGGACTCGGCGATCCACGGCAATCCAGTTCGTCTCCCACGTCGTTCCGCCGTCGGCCGAGAACGCCTGCTCTAACCTCGCCTCGTCCTCGCTCGTGCGGACGATGAGGAACCGCACCTTGATCGGACGGCCGCCGAGCTGGTCGTCGCCGTAGAACTCGCCGACGCCGTCGCGGAACCCGCCGTACACCGCCGGGGTGAGCAGACCGTCGCGCATGTTGACGAAGGTCAGGCTCCACCGCTGCGCATGCGGCTCGTACAGTCTCAGGTTGAGCGCGTCGATACGGCCGTTCGGCCCCGACACCTCGAGCTCGACGATGTTGGCCCGCCGATCCACGAGCGGACGCACGGTGCTGGTGCCGGCGAACTGGAGCCACTTGTCCGGGGACTCCGAGAGCGGGTCGGCGAGGACCTGCACAGTGGAGCGCCAGGTACCTATCTCCCAGTTGAAGTCCCGTTGGCCGTCGGCGATCGTCGATGACGCGGGAGACGGTGCGGCGTCGCCCGATACCGCCGTCGCGAGCAGCATGAGGGCGGAAAGGCCTGCGGTCAGGATCCGTCGGTACGGAATGGGGTATGGAATGGTCATGGTCCGACTATTGAGCGGAGCACCACCTTGAACAAGAAGGCACCTGCGGGTAACCCCTCTCGTCCCAATCCGCTGCCGGGCTGCCCGATGGCCGCGGCGTTCACCGCGATCGGCGGGAAATGGAAGCTGACCCTGCTCTACTGGCTCGCCCACGGAGAGTGCCACTTCGCCGGCCTCCGCCGCAGAGGCGCGCCCATCACACCCAAGGTGCTGGCCGAACAGCTACGCGAGCTCGAAGCCGACGGACTCGTCGAACGTGTGGTGACCGGACCGGTCCCGGCGCGCGTCATCTACCGGCTCACTCCGTACGGGGATTCTGTCCTGCCCGTCGTCGAAGGAGTCAGGGTCTGGGGTGAGGCTCACCTGCAGCGCACCGACGGCAAGGCCGCATCGGACACGGCGATGAGCTGCGCCACCCCGATCGCGTAGGCCGTGCGCACGGGTGATGGCTGGCACGCTCCACCGCTCGACCCCTGCGCTCCTCAGTGCTGAGCGAACTGGACCGCCGTCGGCTGTACGACGTCCGCCAGCACGGCGAGCCCGCTGACGGTCAGCCGTTCGCCGTAGATGTCGGTGATCCTGATCGCGCCGCCGCACCCGGCGCCGTCCTCGGAGAGGAAGTAGTTGTAGCCGGTACGGACTAACGGCTTCCAGCCGCCCCCGGCCTCGACCTCCAGCCGCGCGACCGGGTTCCGGTGGTCGATCACCTGGATGCCGCACCACCACTGGCTCGATCCGTCCTTGTACCGGATGGAGATCGTGTCGGACGTACCGGGGCTCACCAGGCTCCAGGTGATCGGGATCCGGCCGAGCATCGGGTCGGCGAGCTCGGCGAATGCCTGCTCGCTGAGGTCGAGCTGCCCGGGTGCGCAGGGCAGGGGGCACAGGTTGGTGATGAGCACTGTGACGGAGTTGCCGTTCGCCGCACGGACGAGCACGTAGTCGCCGCACGCCTTGGAGGTCTCGTAGTCGGTCTCGTTCATCGCCGCGATCATCATGTCGTCGCTCGGGCCGAAGCTGCAGGCGCCGTTGCCGTCCGCGGCCTGGTAGACGGTGGCGTCTCCCTTGTACGTGGTCCCGGGGCGAATCCGGTCTGCGGACTTGGCCGTCGTCGCCGGCGGGGTCGGGGTGGGCGACGGCCGTGCCGCCGGAGCGGAGGCCCTGGCTTTCGGAGTCGGGGTCGCTTTGGGGGTCGGGGTGACCGTGGGGCTGGGGGTCGGGGTGCTCACCCGCCGGGTAGCGGCGGCGGGAGCCGCCGTGGTCGGCGCGCCGTCGGCAGCGGTCCGCACGGTGTCTGCCGCGCCGTCGGAGAGCAACGCCATGGCCGGGTACGCGAGAACTCCCAAGACCACCAGCGCGACCGCGGCACCCCACACGATCCGGTATCTGCGCCAACCCTGCCGCATCGCGTGCCGCGCTGTATTCATGCTTGTCCCCGTTCGGAGGATCGAGTCGGCGGCGCGCGGTTCAGGACCACAGGCCGCGCAAAGGCTACCAACGTTTCGTCGTCGGCCGCGGCTCCCCTACGGCCGACGACGACCGGCCGTTCAGCGTGCCGCGGTCGAACCCAGCAGGCCGACCAGATCCGGCTGCGCGCCGTCGCGGGCAAACACCGGAATGACCTCGATCGGAGTGTCGACGGTGAGCCACTTGCCGCCGTCGTACGTGGTGCCCGACCAGAGATCGGTCCAGGTCGCACCCTCGGGCAGGTACACGCTTCGGCTGGTCGCGTGCGGCTCCACGATCGGCGCGACAAGGAGGTCGGGCCCGAACATGTACTGGTCCGCGAGGTCCCAGCACGTGGCGTCGCCGGGGAACTCGTGGAACATCCCGCGCATGACCGGCTGGCCATCCGTGTGCGCTTCCGTCATGAGCCGGCGCGTGTAGGGACGCAGCGCCTCCCGCATGCGCGTGTAGCCGACGAGGATCTCGTAGACCTCCTCGCCGAAGCTCCAGAGCTCGTTCCCCGCTCCTGAGCGGGCGCGGGGAGAACCGTCAGCGCTCGTGACCTCCTCGTAGGGCTGGCGGTCGCCGTGCATGCGCATGACGGGGCAGAACGTGCCGAACTGGAACCAGCGGACGAGCAGGTCGCGGAAGTCCGGGTCGTTGACGTCACCGTTGTGGAACCCCCCGATGTCGGTGGTGAACCACGGGATCCCCGCGACGCCCATGTGGAGGCCCGCGGTGATCTGCCGGCGCAGGTCCGTGTAGGTCGAGTGGATGTCACCCGACCAGACGAGGGCGCCGTACCGCTGGCTACCTGCCCAGGCACAGCGCAGGAGGTTCACGACCTCGTCCTGGCCCGCCGCCCGCTGGCCCTCGTAGAACATCCGCGCGAACGCCTGCGGGTAGATGTTGCCCACCTGCAGGTTCGCTCCCTGGTGGTAGCGGTAGTTGTCGTAGTCGTAGACGCCGTACTCCGGCTCGGCCTCGTCGAGCCAGAAGAGCTGGATGCCCAGGTCGTGGTAGTTCTGGCGGCAGATCTCCCACACCACCTCGCGGGTGCGCGGGTTCGTGGGGTCGAGGAACATGCTGGGTCCCTGGAAGCCCATCTGCACGTCGAGACCCCGCTCGGTCCGGACGAGGAGGTTCTCCTTCTTCAGGCGTGCGAAGTTCTCCGACTCGACCGAGACCTGAGGCCACACCGAGACCATGAGCTCGATGCCCAGCTCGCGGAGCTCGGCGACCATGGCCGCCGGGTCCGGCCAGAACTCCTCCTCGAAGCGGAAGTCACCCATCTTCGGCCAGTGGAAGAAATCGGCGACGATCACGTCGAGGGGTAGGCCCCGACGCTTGTGCTCGCGTGCCACATCCAGGAGCTGTTCCTGGTTCCAGTAGCGCAGCTTGCACTGCCAGTAGCCGAGGCCGTACTCGGGCATCATCGGTGCGTGCCCGGTCGCGTCCGCGTACGCGGCGCTGATCGCGGCCGGTGAGCTGTTCACGGTGATCCAGTAGTCGAGCTGCTGGGTCGACTCCGCGACCCACTCCGTGCGGTTGGCGGCGAAGGTCGCCTGCCCGATCGCCGGGTTGTGCCAGAGGAAGCCGTAGCCCGCGCTGGACATCACGAACGGCACGCTGGCCTGGGAGTTGCGGTGCGCCAGCTCGAACGTCGATCCCTTGATGTCGAGGATCTCCTGCTGGTACTGCCCCATGCCGTAGAGCTTCTCGCCGGGGACCGGCTCGAACGCGGCGCGCAGCCGGTGGTCGCCGCCGACCAACGGCCGGAGCTCACGAGCCCGCAGCTTGAGGGAACCCCCCTCGTCCAGCTCGCGCAGGACGGTCTTCCCGGCGGCGTCGCGGAACTCGACGGTGCAGCGGAACACCTGATACCCCGCCTGCTCGTCGTAGAAGTCCCTGGCCCTCAGCACCGCCGTGACGTCTCCGTTGGTCAGGGTCGCGACGCTGCCGTCGACCGAGACCGTTACGGGTACCGTCTCGGGCTCGAGCAGGGCGAAGTCCGTGTCGAACACGTCCGAGGCCGGAGCGCTGCGCACGCGGAGCGAGCTGCTGCCCCAGGCCTGGACCTTGAGCGTCTCGCCGTCGCCTCGCCAGGTGACGTGGTCCGGGCCGGTCTCGAATGTGTTCATCGGGTCGAATCTCTTTCGTGTCTGGTTCCCGGCATCTGGTCGCTGGGTCAGCGGCCGGATGCCGGGCTCGGGTGCAGGCGGGAGGGGCGGCCGGTGCCGTCAGTCCTTGACGGCTCCGGCGGTCACGCCTGCGGCGATGTACTTCTGGGCGACGACGAGCAGCGCCGCCGCGGGGATCGAGGCGACCACGGCCGTGGCCATCATCGGACCCCATTCCTGGTTCTGGGCGCCGATGTAGTTGTAGATGCCCATAGTGATCGGGCGCAGCGATCCGCCCTCCCGGTCGAGCGTGGAGGCGAACAGGAAGTCGGACCAGGCCCACAGGAACGCGAAGAGGGCGGCTGTGATCATCGAGTTTCGTGACATCGGCAGGACCACGGACCGGAACGTCCGCCATGCCGACGCGCCGTCGAGCTGTGCGGCCTGCATGAGCTCGCGAGGGATACCGGTCATGAAGGCGGTCACGAGCATGACCGCGAACGGCACCGCGATCGTCGAGTCCGCCAGGATCAGGCCCGGGACGGTGTTGAGGACCCCGATGCGGCTGTAGATGGAGTAGAACCCGAGCGACATGACGACGGCGGGAACCATCTGCGCCACGATGAGCGCGAAGTTGAGCAGCCTGCGTCCGGGTACCGCCAGCTTGGCCAGCGCGAAGGACGCCGGCGCGGCGACCAGCAGGGTGACCAGCACAGTTCCCAGGCCCACCAGGAGGCTCGTGCCCAGGTACGGCAGCTGCTCCCGGACCACTACCGCGTAGTGCTCGGTAGTGAAGTCGAACGGCAGGAGGTCGCCCCGGCGGATGCTCTCGCGCCGCGTGAGCGAGACGTTGACCATCCAGTAGACCGGGAAGAGCATGATCGCGGTCAGCAGGACTGCGACGGCGGTGGTCCACCACGAGCGGTTCATGTCAGTCCTCCTGCTTGCGCTGGACGGCGATGTAGACGAACCCGAACACCAGGGCGGCGAGCAGCAGGATCGTGCCCACGGCCGACGCCTCGGAGTAGCGGATGACCGCCGAGGTCCCCTTGCCGAACGCCATCCCGTACGACCAGGTGGCCAGGGTCTGGGAGCTCCCCGTACCCGAGGTCATGATCCAGATGATGTCGACGACCTTGAGCGTGTAGACGAGGCCGAGCAGCAGCGTGATCAGCGTGACGGGCCGCAGCAGCGGGACGGTGATCCGCCAGAACTGCTGCCACGGTCCGGCGCCGTCGAGCGCGGCGGCCTCGTAGAGGTCGGCCGGGATGTTCTGCAGGCCGGAGTACAGGATCACGAGATTGAACGGCACGCCGAGCCAGATGTTCGCGATCGTGACCGACAGCAGAGCGTTGTCGGCGTTCAGCCACCACACGGGGTCAGCACCGAAGATCCCGAGGAACGCGTTGAGCACGCCGGTGTCGGGGCTCATCATCCACTGCCAGGTCGTTCCGGAGACGATCACCGGCAGGAGCCAGGGAATCAGGAAGAGCCCGCGCAGGGTGGCCGACAGCCGGAACCGGCTGCGGTGGAAGAAGGCGGCGAGCGCCAGGCCGATCGCATACTGGAACACGATGGACGCCGTGGTGAAGATGGCGGTCTGGCGCACCACGCCCCAGAACCGTGGTTGCGCCACCACTTCGGAGTAGATGTCGAACCCGACGAACGGCGCACCGCCGTTGACGAAGCTGAACCGGTCGAAGCGGTGCAGGCTCATCACGACGTTCTGCACCAGCGGGTAGGCGTAGAACAGGACGAGGTAGATCACGAGTGGCGCGACGAACGCGACGGCTGTCCACGTCGTCTTGCGCCGGGAGCGTCGGCCGTCCACGGGCGCGGCGGTGCGCGTGCCCCGTGGCGCGGCCAGCTCGGGAATCGTCAGCAGGCTCATGGAGAACTCACCAGGTCTGGAGTCGGAGGGTTGGGGTGCGCCCGCTGGCGCGGGCGCACCCGTGGACCGTCAGTAGCCGGACGCGTCCTGGAAGGCGGTCTCGACGCCGGGGGCGTCACCCGCGGCGTTGAGTGCGCCCTGCAGCGCCTCGGACAGCGAGGCGGAGACGTTGACGTACTCGGAGCCGAGCTCGGTCGTCCGCCCCTGGGCGCCCTCGATCGGTGCGACCCACGGCTTCCAGAGCGGGTTGGCCGCGACCTGCTCGGCGCGCACGTCGGGCTTCGCGGACAGGTAGCCGAGCGTCTCGTTGGTCGTGAGCGCCGCCTTGCCGTCGGTCAGGCAGGCGATCACGGCCGCCGCGTTCGCGTAGTGGTCGGAGGCGTCGGTCGTCTGGATCGGGGCGACGGCGAACTCACCACCGGTGGGCACGGGGGCGACGCCGCCGTCCTTCGCCGGGATCGGGATGACTCCGGTCTTGAAGTCGGCATCCGCCGCGGCCGAGGCGAACCATGAGCCGTTCTCGGCGAACGCGTAGTCGCCGGTGAGGAACAGGTCCCAGGCCGCCGACTGGTTGTCCGTGGCGGCGGAGCGCGGCGCCCAGTCCTTGCCGATCCAGCCCGACAGCAGCTGCCCGGCGGAGACCGCCTCGGGCGTTCCGATGTCGGAGAGGTCCGCGCCGGATCCCCAGAACCAGGGCAGGAACTGGAAGACACCCTCTTCGCCCGCGATGCCGGAGAAGGTGATGCCCTTGCCCCCGGCCGCGACGGTCTTCTCGATGGCCGCGTCGAGCGAGGCCCAGTCGGTGATCGTCGCCGGGTCGACCCCCGCCTTCTCGAGCAGGTCTGCGTTGTAGTAGAGCCCGAGCGCGTTGGAGCCGAACGGGACGCCGTACTCCACGCCGTCGACGACGCCGGGTCCCATGAGGTTCTTGTCGATGCCGGCCGTGTCGATGCCGGCCTGCTCGGCGGTCGCGAGGAGCTGGGCAGCCGCCGCCTCCGGCATCATCGGGTTGTCCAGGACGACCACGTCAGGTGCCGTGCCCTCCTTGACCGCCGTCGTGAGCTGGTTGAACAGGTCGGTCTGGGGTGCGCTCGTGCGCACGATCTTCGATCCGTCGGGCGCGCACGACTTGACGTGCTCGTCCCACGGCGTCCCCTCCGTGTGCTGGGGGTACGGGTCCCAGAAGGTGATCTCGGCCGTGGTGGAGCCCTCGGACGCGTTGCCGCTGGCGCCCGGCTCCGGCGTCGAACCGCCGCCGGCACATGCCGCCAGGCCGAGACCTGTCGCCAGGGCAATGCTGAGGCCGAGGCCTCGACGCACCCTTGTCGTCGTTGTCATCGCACGTTACCTCTCCGTTGAGACGGACCGTTTCGGTCCTCGTGGTCCGCGGGGCGCCCGGCATTCCTCAGCCGCTGCTGCCCCCGACGGGGCATTCGACGACACCGCGGCCGGTCCGTCGCCGCCCTCAGCGAACCGGTTCGCTGATCATGCCAGCGCGAACGGGAGAGGTCAAGGCGAACCGGTTCGCTGATTCGGGTTCGGCGATGTGACGGCTGGGCCTGAGCACGCCGCGGCATCCGGAAGGGCCGCTCCGGGCCGGGTTGCACCTGGGTCCTGACCGTCAGCAAACCAACCGCATCAGCCTATGCGCGCTCCGTAACTTCACCCGCTAGGCATCCTTGCGTGAGGCGCATCTTTGCCCGTACCGTCGGTCTCGGCTGCAGGACGCAACCAACCGCAAGCTCCGGAAGCCGGAGCCCTACCCACCCCGTTGAAGGAGCGGCTTCTCACCAGAGAAGTCTCTCGGACGTCTGTCGAGGAGACGCTCTTATGTCCGTTCGCACACAGAAGACCGCTCGCCGTTTTGGTTCCGCGATAGTTCTGCCAGGCATGGTCGCCGGGATGCTGGTGCTCGCCGCGCCGGCCACCGCCGCGAGCCCCAGCACCGGGATCTGCAACGGTGTGACCAACCAGCTGGCCCACCGGGGCCTCGTGCAGCCGAACCTGCTCAGTGCCGCGGCGCGCCAGAACGTCGAGCAGATCGCGAAGCTGCAGGCCGAGCGCGCCGCGCTGGTCACCACGCAGAAAGGCCTGACGGCGCAGGTTACCGCTGCGGAGCAGGAGATCGCCGCGCTGGACGCGCAGTACGCCACGCTGGTCGGGGAGATCGACACGGTGACGATGTCGCTGACGAAGCTGAACGCGGACAAGGCGACGCTGACCGCTGCGATCGCGACGGCGAACACCGAGCTGAGCACGCTGCAGGATCAGCGCGCGACGCTGGTCGACCAGATCACCCCGCTGCAGACCCAGCTGACCGCCGCCAAGAGTGAGCTGGCCGACCTGACCGCCCAGAAGGCCGATGTGGTCAGCAGCCTGTCCACCAAGGAGGCCGACCTGGCCTCAGCGAAGACCCGCCTGGAGGACCTGACCGGGAAGGCGACGACGGCGCAGAACGCCGTCAACGCCCAGCTGGGCGCGATCGACGAGGCGACGCAGGAGCTGGCCGGGCTGGTCGCCCAGGGTGACGCGGCGCAGGCCGCGGTGGACGCGGCCGAGAAGAAGGTAGCCGACGCTCGGGCGGCGCTGCCGGCGCTGGAGACGGCCGCCGAGTCCGCTGCCACCGATGCCGCCGCCGCGAGCGCAGCTGTCGTCAAGGCCGAGGAGAACCTGCGCCTGGCCGAGCAGAGCGTGCAGACCCTCACCGTGCAGATCGGCACCATCCAGGCCGAGCTGCCCACGCTGCAGACGCAGATCGCCGGCCTGCAGGGTGACATCACCACCAAGAACGCGCAGATCACCGCGAAGCAGGGGGAGATCGCCGCCGCCACCGCGACGCCGACCACAGACACGACCGCACTGCAGGCCCAGCTCGCGGCCCTTGAGGCCGAGCTCGCGGCGCTGAAGGGCGCGGTGCCCAAGAAGAGGGCCGAGCTGCAGGCCCAGATCGACACGCTGAAGGGACAGATCGCCGCCGCAGAGCAGCAGGCCGCGACCAAGACCGCGCTGATCAGCGCCCTGAACGGTGACCTGACCGCGCTGCAGGGTCAGCTGGCCACTCTGACCTCGCAGCTGTCGGCCAAGCAGCAGGAGAGCAGCAACCTCCAGCAGCAGCTCGCGGGCCTCCAGACCAGCCTGGCCGGTGCGAACGGACAGGTGGCCAGCGCCACCGGGGCGCTGGCCGACGCCAAGGCCGCCCGGACCGCCGCGAACACCGCCCTGGACGACGCCAATGCCGCGGTGACCGCGAAGGAGGCGGAGATCGCCGAGCTCGAGGCGTCCCTGCCAGGGCTGACCGATGACCTGGCTGCCGCGAAGGCGGAGATCGCCACCAAGAAGGGTGAGCTGACGGCCCTCGAGGACGCCCTGCCGGGCCTCCAGGACACCCTGACCGCGGCAAACACCGCGGTCACCACGCAGACCGACGAGGTGACCAAGCTGGACGGTGAGGTCGCCACCCTGGTCTCGACCCTGGACACGGTGAACACCGCGATCACCGCGGCGGAGAACAGCATCCTGTCCCTGCAGAACCAGCTCACCCCGCTCCAGTCTTCGCTGAACACGCTCAACCAGCAGATCAGCGAGAGGGAGGCCGCGCTGACCACAGCCAAGGCCGACCTGTCCGCGCTCGACGCCAAGATCGTCACCCAGTCCGCGACCCTGCGGGCCCTGGAGAGCGCCAAGAAGCCCAACCGCGACGCCGTCGCCACCCAGAAGACCGTCGTCGCAGGTCTCCAGGCCCAGTACGCCGCCGTCCTCGACCGCATCGCCGTCATCGACGGGACGATCGGCCTCGGCGGCTGCCTCGCCTGACCCGGGCACCGAAGGGGCCCCGCCCGGCCGATCGGCCGGGCGGGGCCCCTCCTACCTGCGACGGAGGGTGCGGGCGCGCTGCGGTGCTGGGCGTCGCCGTTTCTGCAGCCGACCCTCTACGCGAGAGTTGCGACGCTCCCGCGCTCGATGAGCCGGGGAGCGACCAGCCGCGCTTCCGCCGGGGCGTCCGGGGAAGCGATCCGGCGCACGAGCATCTCGACGGCGGCATGCGCGACGACGTCCGGGCCGGACTCGACCGAGGTGAAGGGCAGGGCGTAGAGCCTGGCGAGCTCGGCGGAGTGCAGGGAGACGACGCTGCGGTCCCCGGGGACGTCGAGACCCGTGTCATGGAGTGCGAACTGGAGCATCGCGGAGGCCGCGTCGTTGTGCACGATCAGGGCTCTCGGCCCGTCCGCCCGTCCCAGCTCGTCCCGGAGGGTCGCCCGCACCTGTTCGGGAACCACCGAGCACGAGAGCGGTTCGAGCCGCATGCCGCGCTTGGCGGCCCGTTGGACGGCCGCGCTCGCAAACCTGATCGCGTAGGTGCTGCCCGCGGCGTACAGGTCGTCGGGCCACCGGACGAAGGTCGCCTCGCGGTGGCCGCGGTCCGCGAGATGGTCGACCAGGAGGCGGGCCGCGGCGGCGAAGTCGAGGTCGACCGAGTCGATCCCCCGCGCGTCCTCGGGCATCCCCACGAGGACCGCCGGATATCCCGACTCGGCGATGGGCTCCAGTCGGAGGTCCCCTTCGACGACGCTGAGCAGGACGAGCCCGTCGACCTGACGGCCCGCGATGGCCTTGCGGACCGCCGCCTCTCCGTCCGGCTCGGTGAGGAGCAAGACGGCATACCCGCTCTCGCGCGCCGCGTCCGCGAGCGCCACGAGGTAGGTGGCCAGTGCCGGGCTGAACTCCGCCTCGTGGAACCGCACCACTACGCCGAGCGTCATGGTCCGCGCGGTCGCCAGGGCGCGGGCGCCGGCGTTCACCGAGTAGCCCAGCTTGGTGATCGCCGCCTCGATCCTCGCGCGCGTCTCCGGGGAGACGAACTTGCGCCCGGTCAGAACCGAGGAGACCGTGCTGCGCGACACCGCGGCCTCGCGGGCCACATCACCGATCGTCGCCAAATGAGTGCCCCTTTCCCGCGGGGTGATCTCACCCCGTCCAGCGAGCGTACCGGTTCGTCATGCCTACCTCGTGCGGGGCGGGCGCCGGGGGGGAGCCGGCGGCGCCCCCCGGGCGGCCCCCGCCCCCC
>NZ_JBHUUX010000075.1:0-24851 GCF_042670845.1 Promicromonospora sp. NPDC057138
GCGCAGGGGCAACCACTCAGGCTGCCGCTGTACCCGTGGGGGGGCGCGGGGCGCGGCCCCCCGGGGGCCCGGGTGCGCGGCGACGACGGAGCCTCGGACCTACCGCTGGAGCGTGAGCAGGCCCGGCCGGTACGGGAGCAGGCCGTAGTCCATCCCGTCCGAGCTGGGCGAGCGACCCTGGTACAGGAGCTGCAGATTGCAGGGGTCGATGGTCATGGTCTGGTCGGCGCTGGTGCGGATGAGCTCACCGTGGCTGATGTCGTTGGTCCAGGTGGCGCCGCTGTTGGCCTTGCCGGCGAACGGGTTGCTCTCCGTCGCGGCTTGCGGCGTCCAGGAACCGGAGAGGCTGGTCGCCGTGAACGAGCGGAAGTACCGTCCGTTCGCTCCCATCGCCTCGACGATCATCAGGTACTTGTTCTGGTCCTTGAGCTTGTAGACCTGAGGGGCCTCGAACAGGTTGGCCGTCGTGTCGCTCATGATGGTCTCGTAGGAGCTGCCGAAGCTGCCCGGGAAGTTGCCGATCGGCATGCTGGCCCGGTAGATCTTCCCGTTGTCCCCGGCGAAGAACAGGTACATGTTCGTACCGTCGCCGATGATCGTCTGGTCGATGGGTCCGGTGCCGGAGCCGGAGATCGACCCGGTGAACAGCGGGCTCGCGGCCGACCAGCCGTTCGCGTTCGTCGGGTCGCTGGAGGTCCGGTACATGAACGGGGACGGGCCCCACTGGTACGTGAGCACCCAGATGTTCCGCGGGGCGAAGTAGAAGAGCGACGGGGCCACCGTCCCGGAGGACATGGTGTTCTGCGTGGCGCCGGCCATGTCCGACCAGTTGGTGAAGAGGCCGAAGTTCATCGAGCCCCAGGACGTGCCCGCGTCGTGGGTCGTAGCGTAGACGAGCTGCTTGCCGTTGTACGGCACCGTGGTGAAGTCCTTGAGCGAGACCCAGCCCGGCTTCGGGTTCGCCAGGGCACCGGTGGACGACCACCGGTAGGACGACGGCAGGTCGCAGGCCGACGTCGAGTTGCTCACGAACGAGGCGTCGTCGACGTAGAGGCTGTCCGTGCCGGCGGCGGTCTCCACATAGAACGTGGCGGACGACAGGGTCCCGGACCAGGACACGGTCGCGGTGCCGGTGAGCTGCGTCCAGCCGGAGGAGTTCACGGCCCCCTGCGCCAGGTTGATGTAGCTCGTCGTGCCGCCGGCGGTCACCGCCAGCGTGACCCGGCCGGTCGGCGTCCCGCTCTGGGAGCGCACCCAGACGCTCGCCGAGTAGCTGGTGCTGTTCGTGAGCGCGGAGGTGACGGTCTGGGCGGGACCGTTCCACGACGCCGTCCGACCGGTCTGCGAGAGGGAACGGCTGCCGCCGTGGACCACGCTCGTGCTGGACGCCAGCGAGCCGGCGCCGAAGACCGACCAGCCCGTGGTGCCGTTCTCCATGTCGCCGTTGGTGAGCAGGTTGGCGCTCGCCGCGGCGGCGGGCGGGGCCTGCGTGGTCGGCAACACTGCTGCTGAGGCCAGCACCAGCGTCGCCGCCAGCCCCAGTGCGAGACTTGCGATGGACTTCCTCATCCTTCGCTCCATATCTGTCAGGGCGCAGCCTGCACTGGCTGTGCCTGGGCATAGGTGGTGCCCTACCTGCGGCGTGATCAGGGCCGCGGCTCATGGGGAGCCGCCTGCGTGGAACCAGACTGTGTGAGCGCTAACATCGTTGTCGCGAACAGGTTCTCAGCAGCGGTAGATTTATCGATAACGTTATCGAACCTTGTCGTCATATACAAGACATCTCCGGCGGGATCGCGCTGGGTTCGGCTGTGGCGCTGCCAGGGCGGGAGCGGACGCCGTCGCAGGGTGTCAGGCTGGTGGGATGCCGAACCGTCTGGCAACAGCGACCAGTCCCTACCTCCTCCAGCACGCGGAGAATCCCGTCGACTGGCGGGAATGGGGCGACGAGGCGTTCGCCGAGGCCCGGCGGCGCGAGGTGCCGGTCCTGCTGTCCGTCGGGTACGCGGCGTGCCACTGGTGCCACGTGATGGCGCACGAGTCGTTCGAGGACGACGACGTCGCCGCCGCGATCAACTCCCGGTTCGTCGCGGTCAAGGTCGACCGCGAGGAGCGTCCCGACGTCGACAACGTCTACATGACCGCGACGACCGAGCTGACCGGGCAGGGCGGCTGGCCCATGACCTGCTTCCTCACCCCGGACGGCGAGCCGTTCTACTGCGGCACGTACTACCCGCGCGAGCAGTTCCTCGCGCTGCTCGACGCGGTCACGGAGGCGTGGACGCAACGTCGCGACGCCGTCGTGCAGCAAGGTGCGGCGATCACCGAGGCAATCGCGCTCAGGTCCTCGCGACTCACGCCCGAGGTGCTCGGCGACGCCGCGCTCGACCGCGCCACGCGGCTCATGGCGCGCTACGCCGACCCGGTACGGGGCGGGTTCGGCGGCGCGCCCAAGTTCCCGCCGTCGATGACGCTCGAGCACCTCCTGCGCCACCACGCCCGCACCGGCGACGCCGAGGCGCTGCGCCTCGTCGAGCGTACGTGCGAGGCCATGGCCCGCGGCGGCATCTACGACCAGCTCGCGGGCGGGTTCGCGCGGTACTCGGTCGACGCCGCCTGGGTCGTGCCGCACTTCGAGAAGATGCTGTACGACAACGCCCAGCTCCTGCGCGTCTACCTGCACCTGTACCGCGCGACCGGCTCGTCGCTCGCCGCACGCGTCGCCCGCGAGACCACCAGCTTCCTCCTGGCGGACCTGCGCACTCCCGAGGGCGCGTTCGCCTCCGCGCTCGACGCCGACACCGACGGCGTCGAGGGACTCACCTACGTCTGGACCCCCGAGCAGCTCACGGAGGTCCTGGGGCCCGACGACGGCGCTCGCGCCGCCGAGGTCCTGTCCGTCACGCCCGAGGGCACGTTCGAGAGCGGTGCCTCGACCCTCCAGCTGCCCGACGATCCCGACCCGGACTGGTGGACGGCGGCGCGGGCGCGGCTCGCCGAGGCCCGGGCCGCGCGGCCCCAGCCCGCCCGCGACGACAAGGTCGTCACCGCGTGGAACGGCCTGGCGATCGCCGCCCTCGCCGAGGCGGGCGCCCTGCTCGACGTCCCGCGCTACGTCTCCGCCGCACGGGAGTGCGCCGAGCTGGTCCTGCGCCTCCACCTCGTCGACGGGCGGCTGCGGCGGGCGTCGCGCGAGGGCGTCGTCGGTGCCGCACCCGGAGTCGCGGCCGACCACGGTGACCTCGCCGAGGGCCTCCTCACGCTGCACCAGGCGACCGGGGAGGCACGGTGGCTCCAGGCCGCCGGCGACCTGCTCGACGTCGCACTGGCCCGGTTCGGCGACGGCGCCGGGGGCTTCTTCGACGTGGCCGACGACGCCGAGCGCCTCGTGAGCCGGCCGAAGGATCCGACGGACGGGGCCGAGCCCGCGGGGCAGTCGTCGCTCGCCGGCGCCCTGTGCACGTACGCCGCGCTCACGGGTTCGTCGCGGCACCGTCGGGCCGCCGAGGCCGCGGTCGCCGCGGCCGGCGGGCTGGCCCGGCAGGCGCCACGGTTCGCGGGATGGGCGCTCGCGGTCGCGGAGGCGCTCGCCGCCGGCCCGCTGCAGGTCGCCGTCGTCGGGCACGACGACTTGGCGCGTGCCGCGCTCGAGGAGGTGGCGCGGGGCGCGACGTCGCCCGGGCTGGTGGTCGCCGTCGGAGAGCCGGACGCCCCAGGCGTGCCCCTGCTTGCCGACCGTCCGCTTGTCGACGGGCGCGCGGCGGCGTACGTGTGCCGAGGGTTCGTGTGCGACCGGCCGGTGACGACGACCGAGGAGCTCGCGAGAGCGCTCAGGGCGTGACCGGCCCGGTCCGGTGGAGGCCGACGACCTCCGCCGGCAAGCCTCAGCCGGCGGATTCCATGTTCTTCGTGACCACGTCGAGGGTCCGCTGCAGCTCCTCGGTCGGGCTGAACTCGACGACCTCGGTGCCGGCGTAGAGCACCGGGGTGTGGCCCGGGGGGACGTAGTAGGCGTCGCCGGTCTCGAACGTCTCCTCGCCGGAGGAGGTCTTGAACGTCAGCTTGCCCGCGAGAACGTATCCCCAATGGGCTGCCTGGCACTCGTCGTCCGGCAGTCCCTTGAAGAACGGTGAGAGGTCGGCATCGGCGGTGTACTTCTCGAAGGCCACCGTATAGCCCCCTTCGAATTTCTCCAGGTGACCCTCGTAGCCCTCCACCTCAACGGTTTCTGATGCGCTTGTCTTCGATGCCTTGGGCATGGTTCTCTTCCTTTCGGGACCACCAGCGTGGGCACTGCCACTCCCACGGTCCGTCCGGAGCAGTCCCTCCGCAAGCCCGGCGACGGGCGTCGTCCAGGCGGGCGCCAGGTCCTGCGTCCGGCCTGTCACAAGGCCGGGTCCGGCTCGTCGAGCGGGTCGACGTCGTAGGCCGGCAGGCCGTCGATGCTCGTCAGGTTGTTGCGACGCCGGAACTCCTGCTGCCCTTCCTCGCCCTTGCGCTCGAAGTACGGCGCGATGATGTCCCTCTCCCCCGCGTAGGACATGAGGGGCACGCCCCAGCCGCAGCTGTCGGAGACGCGTTCGACGTCGACCACGATGACGGCACGAGCGCCCGGGATGTCGGTGAACCGGCTCGCGAGGGCGGGGTACTCGTCGTCGTACCGGGTCACGACGCGGCCGGTGCCGTGGAAGCGGACGATGTTCGGCGGGCCGTCGAACGCGCAGAACATCAGGGTGATCCGGCCGTTCTCGCGGAGGTGCGCCACCGTCTCGCTCCCGCTCCCGGTGCCGTCGAGCCACGCGAACGTGTGGTCGTCGAGCACGGCGAACGTGCCGGGGACACCGCGCGGCGAGACGTTGACGTGCCCGTCCGCGGCGAGCGGCGCCGTCGCGACGAAGAACATCTGCTGTCGCTCGACGAACTCGCGTAGCCGGCCTTCGATCCGCTCGTGCAGCTTCATGCACCGCATGCTGCCATGGACGGCGCCGGGCGCGAACCTCGGCCCCGGGCCCCTGCTCCGGTCGACGGCGTGAATCGGCCGTGCTTCACTCGAATTCATGGCGACCACGCGCGACGAGCGCAGCACGGCGCTCTACGGCAACCGCTTCCTCACCGAGGAGGCGCCGTCCACGGTGTTCCCGGCCAACGGCATGAGCCCCACCGACACGATGCGGATGCTGGACGAGGACCTCGCCCTCGAGGGCGACCCGATGCGCAACCTGGCGACCTTCGTCACCACGTGGATGGAGCCCGAGGCGCAGCGGATCATCGCCGAGAACCTGCACCGCAACTTCATCGACCACGCCGAGTACCCGATCTCCGCGGAGATCGAGCAGCGCTGCGTCCGGATGCTCGCCGACCTGTTCCACGCGCCCGGCGAGACCACCGGGTGCCGCACCCAGGGATCGTCGGAGGCGATCATGCTCGGCGCGCTCTCGCTGAAGTGGAAGTGGAAGGAGCGCCGCGAGGCCGCAGGGCTGTCCGTGGACAAGCCCAACCTCGTCTTCGGCGGCGACGTGCACGTGGTCTGGGAGAAGTTCTGCCGCTACTTCGACGTCGAGCCCCGGATCATCCCGCTCGCCCCGGACAAGTACACGATCGGCCCCGACGACGTGGCCCCGCACCTCGACGAGAACACCATCGGCGTCGCCGCCGTCCTGGGCACCACGTTCACCGGGCACATGGACGACATCGTCGGGATCAACGGGCTGCTCCTGGACGTGAAGGCCGACCGCGGGCTCGACATCCCGCTGCACGTCGACGGCGCCAGCGGAGGCTTCGTCTGGCCGTTCCTCTACCCCGACTCGGCCTGGGACTTCCGGCTCGAGCAGGTCCGGTCCATCAACGTCTCCGGGCACAAGTACGGCCTGGTCTACCCGGGGATCGGCTGGCTGGTCTTCCGCGAGGAGTCCGACCTCGCCCAGGACCTCGTCTTCTACGAGAACTACCTCGGCAAGACCGACGCGACGTTCACGCTCAACTTCTCGACCGGCGCGGCCATGGTCCTCGCCCAGTACTACAACTTCGTTCGTCTCGGCCGCGAGGGCTACACCTACGTGATGAGCCAGATGCAGCAGAACGCCCGGGTGCTGGCGGCCAACCTGCGCGACACCGGGCGCTTCGAGGTGATCGGCGACGACGCCGAGCAGCTCCCGCTGGTCGCCTTCCGGCTCGCGGGCGACCACGTCGGGTACGACGAGTCCGACGTCGCCTGGCAGCTCGCGGCCGAACGTGGCTGGATGGTGCCGGCGTACACGCTCCCCCCGGACGCGCAGGGGGTGAAGATCCTGCGCGCCCTGGTCAAGGAGACGATGAGCCGCGCCCAGGTCGACCGGCTGACGCAGGACATCGTGACCGCCTGCGAAACCCTCGACCTCAAGGGCGGCGTGCACCCCGCCGAGCGCACGCAGGCGAAGACCGGCACCGGCTACTGACGGACGACCGTCTCCGGGCTGGCAGCAAGGAGCCTTGGCACCCTGCTCCCACTATCCGCGCGCTTCGGCTGTTGCCACGATCTCCGTACCCGGCCCGGAATCCCTGGCCGGCAGAGACGTCACCGGGTCGTCCTGCGACCCGATGAAGGGAGCATGTTGATGAGAAGAGCGTCTGCGCTTCTCGCGGTGATCTCGTTGGTGGCCTCGATCCTGGGGGCCGTGGTCGGTGTGGCGGCGCCAGCGTCTGCCGCCGCACGTGACGGGGTCTGCGACAGCGGCGAGTTCTGTTACTACTACAACAGCGACAACGCGGGGTCCGTCTCGGACTTCGCCGGCTCTGTCAGCGACTACGCCTCGACGCAGCCGTCGTGCTACGACTTCAAGAGCGCGGGCGCCGGCCAGGGCGAATGCATCAAGAACAACGCGGCCTCCGTGTGGAACAGGTCCACCAAGACGGTCCGCGTCTATTACAACAGCAACTACGGCGGCTCCTACCAGGACATCGCGGCGGGCTACAAGGGCAACCTCAACAGCACGCTCTACAACAACAACGCCTCGCACCAGTTCGTCGGGGCGCCCTCTGCCGGCGGCGGTTCCCGCAGCGGAACCTGCGAGAGCGGTGAGCTCTGCTACTACTACAACAGCGGCAACGCGGGGTCCATCTCGGACTTCACCGACTCGGTCGGTGACTACGGCGCGACGCAGCCGTCGTGCTACGACTACAAGGGCGCGGGCGCCGGCCAGGGCGAGTGCATCAAGAACAACGCCGCGTCGGTGTGGAACCGATCCAGCAAGACGGTCTGCGTCTACTACAACAGCTACTACGGCGGTTCCGCGCAGGCCCTGGCGGCGGGCTTCAAGGGTCAACTCAACGGCACGCTGTACAACAACAACGCCTCCCACAAGTTCATCACGGGCACCGAGTGCCCGGTCTCCAGCGGCCCTGTCGACCCGGGCGACCCCGGCGGGGACACCAGCGGCGACTACGCGCAGAAGGTCGAGCGGGTCATCCAGGCCGCGCTGGCGCAGACCGGTCAGGGCTACTCCTACTCGTGGGGCGGCGGCAACAAGTACGGCCCGACCTACGGCATCTGCTGCAGCCCGGGCGGCTACGACGACCGGGGCCGGTTCGGCTTCGACTGCTCGGGCCTGACGCAGTACGCGTTCTGGCATGGTGCCGGCGTCGACATCGGCACGTACACCGGCGCCCACCTCAGCAAGGGGACGAAGGTCTCGATGAGCAACCTGCAGCGCGGCGACCTCATCATGTGGGGCGGCTGGTCGAGCACCTACCACACGGCGATATACCTAGGAAACGGCCAGATGGTCGAGGCGGCGCCACCCCGTAACTCGACGAGCGTGCACGTGACCAATGTGTACGGAGGCGACTTCGGGATCCGGGTGACCATGTGATCCCGGCACGCTGAGAAACCCCGACATCGAACGGAGAGACATCGTGCAGCTCAACACCGGCCAGCGCGCCGCGGCCGTCGTCCTGACCGTGCTCCTGCTCAGCGCCGCGGGCCAGGGAGCCGCCGTCGCGGCGGACCCGCAGTGGGAGTCGGCCCCGCAGTGGGAGTCGGCTCTGCCGACCGCCGTCCTGCCCTGAGCATCGATGCGCATCGTCAGCATCACTGTCGAGGCGCCACCCACCGCGGCCTGGACCACGTCGGCGAAACTCGTCGAGGCGGTCCAGGCCGCGGCCGTTCCGCAGGACGAGCTGGTGCACGTCTACGCCGGCCTGCGGCCCGCCGGCTTCGGCGTGGTGGTCTTCCTCCTGGTCCCGCTGGACCAGGCGGCGGCGACCGGGTGCCGCCTCGTCCTGGCCGCTGCCGACTCCCTCGACCTGCCCGGCTGGACCCTGGGCAGCGTCAGGGTCTGGGGGCCGGCGGGCCTC
Source organism: Promicromonospora sp. NPDC057138 (assembly GCF_042670845.1). Classification (NCBI taxonomy): domain Bacteria; kingdom Bacillati; phylum Actinomycetota; class Actinomycetes; order Micrococcales; family Promicromonosporaceae; genus Promicromonospora; species Promicromonospora sp. NPDC057138. The sequence continues at coordinate 8,332 of NZ_JBHUUX010000075.1, forward strand.
AGCTGAGATCTGCCGGATCCAGCCAGCTGCGGTCCAGCGCTCGCGCTCCGGCCTGGAAGCGGCTGCAGGCGTCGAGGCGCTCCATGAGGCCGCTGCTCAGGCGGCGTACCGTCCGCAGGGACACGCCGAGCCTGCGGCCCGCCGCCTCGTCGGTCGCGCCCTTGGCCCACAGCCGGAGCAGCTCGTGCTCCTGGACCGACAGGCCGTCGTCGTCCCGCTGCCGCCCCGCACCGAGCGGGGTCGCCGTACGCCAGATCTGCGTGAACAGGGCCATGAGGGCGGCCACCACTCCGGGCGAGGTCATCACGACTGCCCCGGAACCCGAGATGGTGTCGGCCAGGGGAACCATCGCGTGGTCCTGGTCGATGATCTGCAGTCGGACCGGGACGGTCGCGGCGAGTCGCACCTCGGCCCCGTTGTTCCGTAGCCACGTCGCATGGTCCCAGGTCGCCTGGTCGTTGCGGATGCTCTCCAGGTAGACCGTGCGCATCCGGACGCCGCGGTCCAGCAAGGTCTGGCTCAGTGCGCGGCTCGATCCCATCGCACGGGGAGATGTGGCCCGGGTGGGCACGAACGTGCACAGCTCGTGGGTGCACTGCTCGGTGAGCGTCGCGAGGCGGTCCCTCGCCTCATCCGCGGTCTCGAGGATCTCGACGTCCGACCCCTTGCGCGCGTTCTGGAGCTCGGAGACGAGACGTGCGAGAGCCACCCGGCCCTCCTCGATCTCCTGGTTGCGCCGCGCGACCTCCGCCTGCTCCCGGGCGAGCAGTGCGGCGAGCCCCAGCTCCGGGCTGACCGGACGAAGACCCTCGCCACCGGCCCAAGAGTCCTCGACGAGCATCAGGCGGGACAGCTCGTCCAGCGCCTCTCGGACCTCCGCCTCGTCGATCCCGAGCGTGTTCGCGATCCGGTCCGGCCCCGCGTCGCGATCCCGCAGCATCTGCAGGTACACCGACTCGGCCGTGCCAGACATCCCCAGACCTTGCAGCATCTTCTGCCTCCCCGATCGGACGGACGAACGGGCCCGGGCGGCCGTCCCGGTCTCGCATGCTCGCACAGGGCGTCAGGCCCGAACAGGGATCGGCGCGGATCTCACCCGCTCGGCGTTCTTGAGGCGATGACCTGCGCGTACCTCACTCCTGGAAGAAGTCCTCGTCCTTCTCGTTCGGTGCCAGCGGCGCGAACTGTCGCAGCTCGCCGCCGCGGATCATCCACAGCCGGAAGAAGTACTCGTGCTGGTCCATCACCAGAAGCTGCACCGCATTCGGCACCCGCCACGGCATCTCGAAGAACCTCTTCCGGAGGGCATCGAGGTCGGCGTGGTTCAACGCGCCTGCCCACACCTCGCACTCGGGGACCTTCCACCCGCCCCACTGTTCGTTCTCCACACCGGTGAGCAACCTCAGGTACCCCACCCCACGGGGCTCAGGACTCGACGACCGAGGCGCTTCCGTCCGCAGCCACTCGCTCAGCGCCTCCGCGTTCTCGTTGTCGTCCATGTCGACCGAGATCATGACGTTCGCTACCCAGCTCATGGCGATCGTTGTACTGGAGGGAGCGGGCACCTGACCAATCGATTCGAGGCCCGTGCGGGTCTTGCGGACAACCTGCGGACTGCGCGAGTCAGGACTGGGCCTGGTCGTGCCAGGTCATGGTGCTGCCCGCCAGTGCGGCGTCGGCCACGCGGGACGCGAACGACGTCGTCAGGCCCACGCGGGAGCTGTCGATCCACTTCTGGACGTGCTGGTAGCCCGCCGCCCGGTACTCCAGGGCCTGGAGGAGGCATTCCAGCTTGTCTGCGTCCTTGGCGCACCGTGCTTCCAGCGTCTCCCGTGCCTCGTACTCGACCACGGCTTCGGTGACCGTCTTCGCCGCCGCGTCCGGCAGGTAGACGACCTGGTCCCGGGTGATCGTCTCGTTGTCGGCCTTCTCCCCGATGTAGCGGCGCGCCGAGTGCGGGAGGTCGGTGATCCGGGTCTCCTGCGAGTCGTGCCACAGCCCCAGGTACGCCGCACGAGCGGGGTCGGCGCCCTCCTCCGCGGCGATCAGCGCGGCGAGCTGCGCCACCCGCAGGCTGTGCTCGGCGACCGACTCCGGGTCCCGGACGCCGGCCTGCCACCATCCGGCACGGCGTAGGCGCTTGAGGACGCCCATCTCATAAGCGAAGTTCGCGACGCCCGCAGCGTGGGGGTCGGGCACGTGGTCGGTCATATGGGCGCCTCCTTGGCTGTCGCCCGGCAAGTCGAGCAGGAGATTGCTCCGCGGGCAACTCGCTCAGCCGATGACGCGCATCGGGACGTTGGGGTCGCTGACGCCTCGTCGCTCTTGTCAGTTCGTGCTATTCGTTCGAACCACCGCCGATGCGGCCGTCGCGCAGTGCCTGGGCGTACGTCTTGGCGTCCAGCAAGGGCAGATCGCCCGTCTCTTCCGTCGCGACGACGTATTCGAGCATCCGCCTCTGGGCTTCCTTGGCCTGATCTCTCACGAGGAACTCCGCGTGCTCGAACTGCAGGCCGGCCAACAGCGGCATCGAGGAGCCGAAGTACACCGACCGCTTGATCGCCCCGAGCGACTTCTTCGACCGCAGGCTCAGGTACTCGGCTCGCTCGATCGCGCGCTCGAGCACCTTGTCCTGCGGCACCACTTCGTCGACAGCGCCGAGCGCGAGGGCTTCTGCAGGCGTGAACGGCTTGCCCTCCAGGATCGCGGCCAGCGATTGCCGGGAGCCGATCAAGCGGGTCAGTCGCTGGGAGCCGCCGCCTCCCGGGGTCAGCGCGAGCAGCACCTCGGTCAGGCCGATGACGAAGTCTCCGTCTGCCATGATCCGCACGTCACATGCCCAGGCGAACTCTGCGCCGATGGCGAGCGCCGAGCCGTTCAGTGCCGCGATGAAGATGGTGCCGCTCGCGTTCATCTTGAGGAACGTCGCGTGCAGGCCATCCAGCTGCAGGAGTGTCTTCAGCTTGGTCTTGCCTGCGAGTGTCCTGATGCCCGGCATCTTGTTGATGGCGGTCGCGATGCGGAAGACGAACCCCGCGGTACGGGTATTGATGGGCGGGAACCCGACGCCGCCCTCCTGGAGCCAGGTGATGTCCGCGTGGCTCAGGAATCGATCGGGGTGGGCTCCCGTGAACACGACGGCGTGGACGCTGGGATCCTTGTCGGCCCTGTCGACGAGCCTGCCGAGCTGGGCCGCCATGCCTGGATCCAGCAGCGCGTGCTCGCCGCCGTTGATGCGCACGACCAAGGTCGCGCCGCGTTCCTCTACTTCCAGTCCTGTTTTGCCTTCGGACGTCATGATCGTGCCTCTCCGGAGTTGTCGACATCCCTGCCGGACCCCACGTGGGCGATCAGCTCGGCATCGATCTGCCGAGCCGCAGTCGTCATGAGTTCCTGAAGGTTTGGCTTACGTTCGTACGACTATAGAGAGACGTGGCTTCGAGAACAAGACCTTCCGGAAACTGATCCGTACTTCTGACTGGACCGGGCCTCGGGCGCGACGAAGTGCCCGGCCGCGAATCCGGGCTCCGGGTCGGAGCCGGATGCCGCGGCGCGCGGTGCGAGTGAACGCCACCGGTGACACGGTGGAGAGTGCCCCGAGGGTCGTGAACGGCGCTCGGGCTGTGCGGCCCGGGCTCCACCAGGTGAGGAGACGTCATGAGCATGGGCGACAAGATCAAGCACCAGGCCGAGGAGGCCAAGGGCCGCCTCAAGAAGAACGTCGGCGACGCGACGGACGACCCTGAGATGGAGGCCGAAGGCCGCGCCGAGACCCTGGCAGCCGAGGCCAAGCAGGCGGGCGACAAGGTCAAGGACGCCGCGCACGAGGTCGTGGAAGAGGGCGAGGACGCCGTCGACAAGATGAGGGACCGCTGACCTACAGCTCCAGCGATATGGTGCCGTTGCTCCGCGCTACTTGGTTCCGCCTCGGGAGTGGCAGGCGAAAAACCATCGATGACACACCCAGTGGTGCCTTAGATTCCGCGGCATGGACCTTTCGCTTCTCGGGACGCCGATCGGGCCTGTGGCCCGCGTCGACGGCGGGTTCGCCAACCGGATGTACAGGCTCGACACCGACCAGGGATCGTTCGCGGTGAAGGAGCTCAACCTCGTCGACCGCCGCTCGGTCTATCACGCCGAAGACGTCTTCAGGTTCGAGCAGGCGGCCTTCGCCGCCGGCATCCCGATGCCGGAGCCGATCTCAGTCAGCCACGACACGCTCGTCCACCGGTGGGTCGAGGGAGAGAAGATCCCCGAAGCGCCGGTGTCGGCGGCGTACGCGTTCGAGATCGGTGAGATCCTCGCACGCATCCACGCGCTCGACGTCCCATGGACCCACGCGTCGATCGAGGAGCCGACGTCGCGGGACTGGCCCGAGCTCGCCGCGCAGGCCGCGGCGACCGGACAGCCGTGGGCCGACGAGCTCGCCTCCCACGTCGAGACGTTCCTGGCGATCGCCCGCTTCGTCGAGACCTGCGAGAGGCCGGGCCCCGTCGTGCTGACCCACAAGGACATCCAGCCGTGGAACCTCCTCGCCCGGGACGGCCGGCCGGTCCTGCTCGACTGGGAGCTCTCGGGGATGCTCGACCTGTCCGGTGAGCTCGGCTCGACCGCGCTGAGCCTCGCGAAGGGACCCGGCTTCGACACCGTCGAGCCCGCGATCTTCCGCTCGGTCCTCGACGGGTACGTCGCAGGGGGCGGGAAACTGCCGCCGTCGGGTCCGAGCTGGTTCGTCTTCATGATCGGCGGCTGGCTGGGGCACACGCGGTGGAACATCCTCCGCTGCCTTGCCGGCGCCGAGGCGAGCACCGGTCCTGACCTCGCACTGTCGCACGAGTCCGCGCGCAACGGCATTCGCGGCCTCCCCGACATGTTCGGCCGACTTCCAGAGCTCGAGGCGCTGCTCAAGTGACGGTGCCTCGTTCTCCGTGCTGGGTGCGCGGCGTCGCCAGCAGCTAGGTTTCACAGGTGAGCCATGCACCGGCACCGCAGCCCGCAGCAGCACGCCCGCTCCCTCCCGAGGCCTTTGCCCAGTGGTACGGCCCGTGGGAGCCGCTGACCCCCGCCTCGGCGGCGGACTTCATGGACGGCTTCGACAGGCCGTGGTGGATCATCGGTGGCTGGGCCATCGAGGCATTCACCGGAGTTCCGCGGCAGCACGACGACCTCGACATCTCGATCCTGTCCAGCGACGCGGAGGCTTTCCGGAGATTCCTCGGCGATCGGTTCACCCCGTGGAACATGGACCAGAGCTGGCTCCGACCGTTCGACGACCGGTTCCGGGAGGTCAGTCCCCACAGCTCTCTCTGGATCAGGAAGAACGCTCTGGCACCCTGGATCCTCGACGTCCCGTTCACAAAGGACACCGACGGGCAATGGACCAACAAGCGCTGGCCCGACCAGGTGGCACCCCTGGAGGAGGTCACCTGGACGGCCGCTGACGGGTTGCTCTACCTACGCCCCGAGCACGTCCTGATGATGAAATCGCGCCTCGCGCGCGACAAGGACCGCATCGACGCCGAGGTCGCGCTACCGCTGCTCGACGTCGCCCAACGCCACTGGCTCCGCGGCACCGTCAAGAACCTGCATCCGGAGCACCCCTGGCTCGATCAGCTGTGAGTAGCCAATGTGTACCGCTCGGCCGCGACTGACATCCACTAAGGAGTGGCGCGTCACGTACAAGACGACCGCTGCCCTTGCCGAGCGGCTGACCGAGTACCTCGTGCGTGAGCATTCCTACGACGTCCCGGAGGTCCTGGTGACGCCGGTGATCGGCGGGCACCAGAAGTACCTGGAGTGGCTGCAGGACGAGACGCAGCGGGAGTGATCGCTGGAATCTGAACGTCTGCAGGCCGCGGAGGTCGGCGATTGCACGCCCCGTCGCAGCCTGAACACCCTGACCGGAACTGCATAAAGGATTTATATGAATCTGCTATGCTTCAGGCGTGAGTCGCCGAGACGCCGCGCACGGCACTTCCGATGCCATCGGGTCAGCCCTCTACGGTCTTGCCACCAGGGCCGTGAGACGCCTTCCCCGCGACATGAGCCTGACGTCCGCCGCCACCTTGGCCACCCTGGACAAGACCGGCCCGCGACGGATCACCGATCTAGCGGTGGCCGAGGGCGTCACCCAGCCCGCGATGACCGTCCTGGTCCGGGTGATGGAGGAATCCGGGATGGTCGAGCGGAAGGGCGATCCGTCCGACAAGCGGGTCACGCTGGTGTGCCTGACCGAGGCCGGCGCGTCGTACGTCCGGACGCGACGCCAGGCGGGCGTCGACGCGTACGCGCGGTTGATCGACGAACTCACTGGTGACGAGGTCGAGGCCTTGGCAGCAGCCCTTCCGGCGCTGCTGCATCTGGCGGAGCTCGAAAGCCACGCCCGAGAGGAGTCGGGCCGGTGACCGCGGCCCAGGCTCATGACCAGCCCATGAGCACTGCCCTGAGACGTTCCGAGGCACGTCTGCTGGTCCCCGCCCTGATGTTCATCGCCCTGGTCGTGGCGGCGGTCGCCAGCCTCGGGACGCCGCTCATCACCAGCGTGGCGACCACGTTCCACGTCTCCCTCGACAGCGCGCAGTGGACGCTGACCATCGCCCTGCTCAGCGGCGCCGTCGCCACACCCGTCCTCGGCCGGCTCGGAGCCGGTCCGCACCGGCGGGCCACGATTCTCGCCACGCTGGCGATCGTCGTCGTCGGCAGCGCGCTCACCGTGCTGCCGCTGCCGTTTGCCTGGCTGCTCGTGGGCAGAGCGGCCCAAGGCGTCGGACTCGGTCTCACGGCGCTGATGATGGGCGTGGCCCGCGACCATCTTCCCGAGGAGCGCAGCGCAGCCACGATCGCCCTGATCTCGGTGGTCTCCATCATCGGAGCTGGCGTGGGCTACCCGCTGGCCGCGCTGCTCGCCGAGCTCGGCGGGCTGCGGGCCGCCTACGGCCTCGGCCTGCTCGTCACCTCCATCGCCTTCGTGACCGCGTGGCGCTCCATGCCCGCAGCTCCCGAAGGCCGCTCCGCTCACGTGAACGTGGCCGGTGCGCTCGTCCTGGCGGGTGGACTGCTCCTCGTCCTGTTCCTGGCCGGCGAGATGAGCCTGTGGAGCCGACACCTCGCCGTGGCTGTGACCCTTGCCGTCGCCGCCGTACTCCTGCTCTGCGTCTGGACCGTTTCCGAACTGCGAACCAAGACGCCCCTGGTCGACGTCCGGGCGGTACGGCACCCGGCGGTCGCCGGGGCGAACATCGCCATGTTCGTCGGCGGGAGCGGCATGTACCTTCTGCTCACGCTCATCACCCGCTACGCGCAGACCCCGCACAGCGCCGGCTACGGCTTCGGACTGACCACCTTCGTGGCGGGGCTGGTGCTCATCCCGTTCTCCCTGCTGGGGTTCGTCGCCGGCAAGCTCACGCCGCGGGTCCGCGAACGGATCGACGGCCCCCTGCTCCTGGCCGGCAGCGCCGCCATCGTCGGCGGCGGGTTTGTCCTGTTCGCCACCGCCCGGTCCAACGTGGCCGAACTGGTCGCGGCCATGGGCGTGCTGGGCTTCGGCGTCGGCAGCTTCTCGGCCGCCATGCCCGGCGTCATCCTGGCGGTCACCCCCAAGAGCGAGACGTCGAGCGCCATGAGCTTCAACTACGTCGTCCGCAGCGTCGGGTACTCCCTAGGCAGCGCCATCGGCGGCCTGATCCTCGCCGCGGGCACCGACCCCGGCCACCTCTTCCCCGACGACAGCGCCTACACCACCGCGGCGCTGGTCGGCGTCGGCGCCATGGCGATCACGACGCTGACAAGCCTCGCTCTCGCCCGCCGACGCTCGTCCGAGACCAACCCGTAAGTCAGATGCACTCATCCCAACACTGGAGGTTCCATGCCCAAGGGCTACTGGGTCAGCGTCTACCGCACCATTTCAGACCCCGAGAAGCTGGCTGCTTACAACAAGCTGGCCCGTCCGGCCGTGAAGGCCGGGGGCGGGCGGATCCTCGCCCGCGACGGTCGAGTCGTGGCGCACGACGCCGGAATCGCCCAGCGCACCATCCTGATCGAGTTCGACAGCTTCGAGCAGGCCGTCGCGGCGCGCGAGAGTGCCGCATACCAGGAGGCGCTGGTCGCCCTCTCCGACGGCGTCGAGCGCGACTTCCGCATCATCGAAGGCCTCGACTGACGATCGGGGCTGCGTCGGCAACGAACACGAAGCCGACTGCGGGGATTGTCGCCGAACCGCAGCTCGATGGGCTGTCTACTCCGGCGGCCGCCGCGCCGGCGGCGGGCGGTCGTGTGGGGCGGGGGTCTGGAGACCGTCCATGACAACCTCGAACAGGCGTGCGGCCACATCCGCCGATCCGGCCGAGGCGACAGCGATGCCGTTCGCGAGCTTGAGCAGGTCACCGACGTCGATCGTCGTGCGGAGGTGTCCGGTGTCCTGTGCAGCGACGAGGAGTCGGCGACAAGCGTCGGTCAGTGAGTAGTGCCGAGCTTCGAGAGTTGTGTCGGCGTCGTTGGCAGCAAGCAAAGTCGCGAGCCCGCGAAACGAGGTGCTGAACTGGACGAGCTCCAGCAGCCAGGCCCGCAGCGCCTGTTCAGGGCGGTTGACTGACTGCAGCTCGGCCGCCCGCGCGGCGAGGCGATCGGCTTCGGCATCCAGCACGGAGTGAACCAGGTCTACCCTCCCGCTGAAGTGGCGGTGCAGTGTCGCCGAACCGACCCCGGCGGCCTTGGCCACTGCGTCCAACGGCATGTTCACGCCGTGCTGGCGGAACAACCGCGCGCCCGCCGCCAGGATCCGCTCGCGATTCGCGAGGGCGTCTGCGCGAACTCCACGTTGTCTCTCTTCGACCACGGCAACCCACTCTCTGCTAGCGTCACCATCATAAACGGGCTGACACCCCATTTAAGACGGGACCCGGGAGCTCATATGTCCGAAGCAATCGCCGGCCGAGACCGTGACCTCGGGAACTTCATCCCCGGTCCGTCGCTCAGCGAGTACAGGGTTCGGTTCGAGTCACACTTCGCCCTGGACCGGCAAGACGGCATCCTCACCATCCGCATGCACCGGCAAGGGCAAGCTGCCCGCTGGTCCAGGGGATTGCTGAACGCCTGGAACCTCCTGCTCCGGGAGGTGGGTGCAGACAGGGACAACGAGGTCGTCATCATCACGGGCACCGGCGACTCCTGGCTGGCCGGAGTCGAAGCACGGTCCTTCGCCGAACCACTGAACCAGTGGGACAGCGACCTCGTCGTCGAGCAGTACAACGACGGAGTCAGACTCCTCGAACGACTGGTCTTCGACATCGATGTCCCAACCATCGCGGCCATCAACGGTCCTGGCCCGCGATTGGAGCTCCCATTGCTCTGCGATCTGACTCTTTGCACCGAAGACGCCGTCTTCGGTGACGGGAATTTCAGCGCCGGTTCGATCCCCGGTGACGGGATGTTCCTCGCGCTGTGCGAACTTGTGGGACCGAAGAGGGCGAGCTACATCGTCTACACCGGCCAGGGAATCCCGGCGAACGAGGCCGAACGCCTCGGCATCGTCAACGAAGTCGTCACGCGCGCGGAGCTGATGCCCCGAGCCCACGAGCTCGCGTCGCGAATCATGGCCAGGCCTCGCACCGCTCGGCGGCTGACCCATGGCATCGCCAGTCGGCCGTGGCAACGTCGGCTCGTGGCCGACCTAAGGAACTCCTACGCGCACCAACTCCTCGGTATGACCACTTGATGCCTCGTCGCCTCTGAAAAGCGCTCCGATGCTGACATTCGGCACCGCATGCACCGACAGCGATCTACATGCGCCCGCCACTCCCGCGAGCTGACTGCCCACTGAGGTACCCCCGCCGCCACCTTCACCGGCCACGCCACGCCTGAGGAGTACGGCGAAGCCGGTTCCTACGCGGAGTGGTACTCGAGGATCGTCTGCCCGTCGGCCTGCTGGGACCTCGTACCGGTCGAGAGACTCCTTGGCGACGTCGAACCGTGTCACGTACCCGACACCGCTCGCCTTGACGTTCCAGTCACGTGCGATCCGGGTCGCGTGTTCAATGCGGACTGGCGCTTCGCCGTTGAAGGGCGCAGCGGAACGGGCCCCCTCGCGGAAGGCCCGTTCACTTGTGCGCGGTGCAGCGGGTGCGCCGGTCGGCGGACTAGCTCAAGGCCCAGTTCTGGCTCGTCGAGCCGTTGCAGGCCGACAGGACCGCCACGGTCCCGTTGGCCGTCCCGTTGTTGGTCGTGCCCAGGCACAGTCCCGACTGGACGCCGGTGATCGTGCCGTTGGCGTTCACGTTCCACTGCTGGTTCGCGCCGCCGTGGCAGTCCCAGATGATGGCCCTGGTCCCCGGTGAGGTCCCGGCGCCTTCAGCGTCGAGGCACTTGCCGCCGTACACGGAGAGCTGCTTCGACGCGGTGACGGACCACTGCTGGTTCGCCCCGTCGTGGCAGTCCCACAGCTGCACGACCGCACCGTTCGACTGCGACTGCGCCGAGACGTCCAGGCAGCGGTCGGCGCCGCCGTTGCGCACCTCGCCGCTGTCGGCGGGCGGGGTGGAGGAGAACTGGCTGATGAAGCGCCAGATCTCGTTCTTCACCCAGCTGCGGGCACCGCTCTCGCAACCGCGGCAACCGTCGACCGGTCCCTGCTGGTGGCCGCCGTCGAACGGCGCCCACACGACCGGGAAGCCGGCGCGGCAGGAGTAGGTGGTGAGGGTGTGCGTCAGGCTGCCCGCCGCGGGCTCCGGCGCGTTCTGCGCGGCGCAGCCGTTGTTGGAGAGGAACCGGTCGCGCATGCCGCGCCCGGCGCCGATGTTGTCCGAGACACCATGGACGCCCATGTATGCCACGGCTCCCGTGCCCCCGCTGCAGCCGCTGATCCCGCCGGGCGCGGCGATCGCGATGACCCCGCGGAACACGTCCGGGCGGGCGCATGCCAGCGCGTAGCTCATCGCGCCGCCATAGCTGAAGCCCAGGGAGAACCGCTGCGCCTGGTCGACGCAGAGGTCGGCTTCGATCGTCCGGATCATGTCGTCGAAGAACACGACATCCTGGCCGTTCGAGTTGGCCCAGCCGTTGCCTAGGCCCTGCGGCGCGACGAAGATCGCCGAGCCGTTGGACAGGGCGTCGAGCCCGTAGTGCGCGTAGACGGCGCCGTCGGAGCCGCCGCCGGCGACCTGCTCGGCGGTGCCGCCCAACCAGTGGTTGCCGAAGATCAGCTTGTGCGGCTTGTTGCGGTCGTAGTTCGCGGGGACCTTGAGGATGTAGCTGCGGTTCTGGCCGCTGCTCTGGATGTTGTGCATGCCGCTGTTGAGGGTTGGGGCCTTCCCGCAGCCGGAGCTGGCGGCCGCGGTGACGTCGGAAGCGCTGGCCTGGGACGTCTCGGCGGCCTGCGCTGTCACACCCCCGGCCGTCGCCACGACGATCGCGGCCGCGAGGCACACGAGAGCGGATCTGAATCTCGACATAGGACGAAACTCCTTGTGGTCAGCATCGTTGAGACCTGTGGGGCGGCATCGTATGAGAGGTCCGTTGCCGCGGAGGACGCGGCCAGGCGTCGCCTGGAAGCGCTCCCAGTCGCTGGGGAATCCTGTCGTGCGATGCCTTGAAAATCAACGAGAGTCTAAATAAATGCGGTCAATGCCCGGGGGGATCTAAACGATTAGGGTGCGATGTCCTTGCGGTGGGATGTCAGACATCGGATCTCTCCGCGACGGTGTTTCAGCGCGCCAGGCGGCCGTGTACCGGGTCTTCCCGGACCGCCACGTGTTCGTCCTGACCGCACTCTGAGCGCGTTGGAGAGGCTTGAATCGGACGGACCGCCCCACGGGAGCGCGCACAGGTCCTTGCCGGAGCCACCGGCCAGGATATCGCCTTCGTGCAGCTCACCGAGGACGACGAGCGTGACCGGCTTCGCGGCTACGGATACGACGACGACTACGTCGAGTTCGGAATGCAGCTGGCCACCGACCCGCCCGACGCCGCCGGCATCGTACTGCCCACCGTCGAAGCCGTCACCGGCCGGCCTGAACCTTCGCCCAGTGGGCGCGGGAGAACGCCGAGCAGTTTCCGCACGACACCCTGACCCGCCCTTCCAGAGGTCGGGGCGGGAGTGCCTGGAGTTGCACCTGCCGTAGCGGCATGTGGTCTGGTGGACTCACGTCCCGCCCCAGTGAGGAAGGCCCCGCTCATGTATTCGTCCTTCATCCCGCCGCGCCAGGTCAAGATCGGTGACGCGGCGGCCTTCGTCGGCACCACACCGCGGGCGATTCGTCACTACCACGAGATCGGCCTGCTCCCGGAGCCCGAGCGGGGCGGTGACGACCGCCGCCGCTATGGCTACGAGGACATGATCCGGCTGCTGTGGATCCGCAAGATGGCCGACGCCGGGATCGCCCTGGACGACATCCGCGATGCCTTCGCCGGAACGGCTTCTGCCGGTGCCGACAACGACCACGGCATCGCGGGCAACCTGGAGCGGCTGGAGGAAACCCTCACCGCCCAGGAAGCCGAGCTGCGGCGGCAGCGGACCGCCGTGCGGCGTATGCGCACCGAAGGCAGCAGGATGGGCCTGCTCTCCGACTTCGTCACCAGCCGCCTCAAGAACCTGCCCGAGGGCTCCCTGCGCCAGACGGACCTGGACGGCCTGCTGGTCATCGAGCGGATCTTCGGCCCTCTGGGTGCGGCCGTCAACGCCACCCGTTACATCGCCCTGGCCACCCACCCGGAACTGCGGGAGGAGTCCGACCGTGTTGATGCCGCCGAGGAGGCACTCGATGACACGGTCGCTGTTGACGACCCCCGCGTGGCACAGGTGGCTGCCGAACGGCACGCGTTCGAGAAGGTGCTGGAAGCCGTCATCGAGGATTCCGGCCTGGCGCAGAGTGACGATGCGTTGTTCGAGTCCTGGGATGCTCTGCACCCCATCACCGCTAGTGAGAACGGGGACGAGGCCAGCCACCACTCCGGCAGTGGGCAAAGGTCTATGAGCGCATTCGATGCCGCCGGAAAGATGCCCTACGACTTCTCCCCGGCCCGCTTGCGCTGCATGCAACTGACCGAAGGGCTCGCGAAGACGTCCTGGCTCGCGGAGACCTCCTGACAGACCGAACGGGCGGTCACCGGTGTTCCCGGCGACGGCCCGTCAGCAGCGGTCGGGCTGCGGAGCGGCCGATGAGGCGAAGAAGCACCACTCGCAGTCACGCAGCACGCCTTGGCCCGCGACCGAAGTGGCTCAATTGACGCCGGGTGCTGTCACCAGCGCGCAGCCATCGATCCACCTTGCCAGCGTCGAGAGTGTCGCCAGTTGTTCGAGCGCCTCTTGCCGGGGCACGTCTGCTTGCCGAATACGATGGTCGCCGGGTCTTGGCCTCGACGCCAGAGATCGAACCTCCGTGACCCGGTCCGTGGGCGGCGGCTGGTCGGACGGGTGCCCATCCAACCAGCCCCCCGCGGGTCAGCGACTGCCGGTCAAACCCGGCTCCACCGCTGGTTCGCGTTGGAGTGGCACGACCACAGGATCACGGCCGTGCCGTTCGCTGTGGCCGCGCCGTTCACGTCGAGGCACAGCGACGGGAACCGAACGCTGCTGATCGAGCTGCCGTTGGACGTCCACTGCTGGTTGTTGCCCCCGTTGCAGTCCCACAGCTGGACCCGGGTGCCGTTCGCGGCGTCCGCAGGGACGTCCAGGCACTTGCCCAGTATCCGCAGCGTCTGGCCGCTCTGGGTGATCTGCTGGTTGGAGTTGTTGTGGCAGTCCCAGATCTGCAGGCCCGTGCCGTTGGTGGTGGTGCCGTTCGGCACGTCGAGGCACCGGCCCGAAGACTCGCTCCGCAGCCGGAACGTGTTGCCCGAGGAGACGCCGTTGAGCGCGTCGAGGACGGCGTAGTAGGCGGGCTTCTTGTTGCCCGAGCGGTCGAACAGCAGGGGGTTGTCCGTGCGCCAGGAGGTGTCGTCGCGCACACCCCACACCGTGATGCCGTTGCACCGCGAGACCGCGAGGCACGCCCGAGTCACCGCTCCGTAGATGTTGGCCTGGTTGTTGCCCTGCTCCACGTCCAGCTCGGTGATCTGCACGTCGACACCCAGGTCCGCGAACCGCTGCAGGTTGGCCTGGTAGTCGCTGGAGAGCGAGGTTCCTAGGTGCGACTGGAACCCGACACAGTCGATCGGCACCCCACGGGCCTTGAAGTCCCTGACCATGTTGTAGATCCCGGTCGACTTCGCGTTGATCCCGTCGGTGTTGTAGTCGTTGTAGCAGAGCTTGGCGCCCGGGTCGGCCGCCCGCGCGGCCCTGAACGCCGCCTCGATCCAGTCGTTCCCCGTGCGCTGGAGGTTCGAGTCCCGCCGGCCACCCGAACCGCCGTCGGCGAACGCCTCGTTGACGACGTCCCACGAGTAGATCTTGCCGCGGTAGTGGGTGGCGACCTGCGTGATGTGGTTGAGCAGCGCGTTGCGCAGCGCGCTGCCCTCCATGCTCTGCATCCAGCCCGGCTGCTGGGCGTGCCACGCGAGAGTGTGGCCGCGCACCTGCTTGCCGTTCTGGATCGCCCAGTTCGCGATCTGGTCGCCACGTGAGAAGTTGAACTGGTTCTGCGACGGCTCGGTCGCGTCCATCTTCATCTCGTTCTCGGCCGTGATCATGTTGAACTCACGGTTCAAGATCGTGGTGTACGCCGACTCGCTCAACCGCCCAGCCGGCACCGCCGCACCGAAGTACCGCCCGCTCTGCGCAGCCGCGGCGCCCAACGTGCTCTCCGCAGCCTGCGCCGGCGCGGCAGCCATCAAACCGGCAACCACCGATGCGACGCACAACGCCGCACCCACCAAGGTGCGACGGCCAGGTCTTGATGTAGTCCTCATCGCAACTCCTCTTCTACGACACCTGGCGTCTTCGACAGGTGGGGGACCGAACAGAGACTCCGGTCGTGTGACATCACATAACTTCGCGGGCCGGCACCCTGGCAAGGACTGAAACGATTAGGTGGGCCCGCAGGATGATCTGTAGCTCGACGAAGAGGAGCAGACACGTGCCGCGATCGGCCTCGTCCCGGCCGCCTTCGGCCAGCACTCCGATGCAGGTCAGAGCGTTAAAAGCGGACGAGTCGGTCTGTACGCCGGGTTCTGTTCCCGCGCCGGGTTACCCCCGCGCGGGCGACGGTCATCCATCTAGGCCCTGCGTTGCCGCAGGGCTCGAGCGGTCTACCCGACTGTGCCTCTCCGAAGAGAGTCGGGCGGGCAGCCCTCAAACACAGTCTGTCTGACCTTGCTCCAGGTGGGGTTTACCTAGCCGCTGCCGTCACCGGCAGCGCTGGTGGTCTCTTACACCACCGTTTCACCCTTACCTCCGGTCCAAGGACCGGAGGCGGTCTGTTTTCTGTGGCACTGTCCCGCGGGTCACCCCGGGTGGCTGTTAACCACCACCTTGCCCTGTGGAGCCCGGACGTTCCTCGGCGGGCGCCCGAGGGCACCCAACGCGACCGTCCGACCGACTCGTCCGCAGTAGAAGAGTACCTGTACGTCAGACGTCGACGCGGCAGCCGAGCGCCGTGCGCACCGACCCTGGCGAGCCGGGCCGCCGGGCAACTTAGGCTGGGCGAGTGCTGTTGCTCCTCCCGCCCTCCGAGGGCAAGACCCCCGCGCCCGACGGCGCAGCTCCCGTCGACCTGAGCGCCCTGGTCCACCCGGAGCTCACCGCACGGCGCGAGCAGGTCCTGGCCGAGCTCGCGAGGGTCAGCGCGCGGCCCGACGCCGTCTCGGCGCTCGGGGTCGGCGCGGGGCTCGCCGACGAGGTCGCGCGCAACACGACGCTGCACACGGCGCCGTCGGCCCGCGCGGCCGAGGTCTACACGGGCGTCCTGTACGCGGCGGCCGGCCTGGCCACCCTGCCCGATGGCGCGGCGCAGCGCGCCCACGCGAGCGTCCTGACGTTTTCCGGGCTGTGGGGCGTGGTCGCGCCCGGCGACCGCATTCCCGCCTACCGGCTCAGCATGGGCGTGGGCCTGCCCGACGTCGGCCGGCTCGCCACGTTCTGGAAGCCCGCCCTCGCCGAGGTGCTCGACGCGCGGGCCGCGGGCGACGTCGTCGTCGACTGCCGGTCGGCGACGTACGTCGCCGCCTGGCGGCCGCGGACGACGGGTGACGGCGCCGCCGAATGGGTGGAGGTACGCGTGCTGCGCGAGACCGACGGGAAGCGGACAGTGGTGTCGCACAACGCGAAGCACACGCGCGGGGTGCTCGCCGGGCACCTGCTGCGGCGCGAGCCCGAGGCTCGGACCAGCGAGGACGTGCTCAAGGCCGCGCAGGAGCTGGTCGGTTCGGTGCTGCTCACCGAGATCGGCTCGGGCAAGGACCAGACCCTGATCGAGGCGAACCTGCTCGATGCGAAGCCCCGGGGTCCGCGCACGCTGGAGCTAATCCTCGCCTGAACCCTCTTGTTGTGGGCGTGATCGTTGCGCCTCAGCGGGCCGGGGGAGGGCCCCCCGGAACCCCCCCACCCCAAAGATGACAGGGGGGCCCCCGGGCGGGCGGGGTCACCACCGGGG
>NZ_JBHUUX010000076.1:0-24697 GCF_042670845.1 Promicromonospora sp. NPDC057138
CCGGGGGCGCCGGGTTGGGTCGCGGGGGGGTTATGGGGGCCGGGGGGTTGGTGGGTGGGGACCCGTACCGCCCTGGGCGGGGGGGCGGGGCCGCCTGGGGGCGGCCCGGCACCCGGTGGTCTGGGTCAGAAGCCCTCGACGCCCTGGGCGCGGGCGAGCTGGGCGAACTGGTCCTGCGTCTGCTGGGCCACTTCCTCAGGCGTGGTGGTGCCCTGGATCATGTCGGCCAGGTAGAGGTACAGGTCGGGGTTCGCCACGGCGAGCGCCTGCATGGATCCGACCGACTCGCCGAGCGACGCGTGCGCGTCGAGCAGCGCCTGCGGCACGGAGTCCGGCGTCGGGACGCCGTCCTGCAGGGAGATCGTGTCGCGGTCCGCCACGAAGTCGGCGTACCCGTCACCCAGCCAGTATGCGAGCAGCTGTCGCGCGGCCGCCTCGCGGTCGGCGTCACCGGTCTTGAACGCGACCAGGGCGTTCGACTGGTCGGGGATGAAGGTGCCGACGTTGCCGGTGGGCGAGATCGGGAAGAAGCCGATCTTGTCGTTGAGCTCGGCCGTGTCCGCCTTGGCCTGGAGCTGGCCGAAGAACGAGTTCACCTGGACGGCCATGGCGGCGTCCCCGGCCAGGAGGGCGTCGGCCTGGTCCTCGAACGTGGCCGTCTTGATGTCCTTGTTGAACAGACCCTCGTCGATGAGGTCCTGGTAGCCCTGGATCGCGCCGAGGATCGTGGGGTCGGTGAACTTCTCCTCACTGGTGTTCACGCGGTCCCAGAGGCCGTCCTTGGCGGCGTCGGCGAGCTGGACCTGGACCCACCACTGCGTGGCCCACTTGTCGCCGCCCATCTCGAAGAACGGCGTCTCCCCGTCGGACTTCAGGGCGCGGGCGGTCTCGAGGAAGCCGTCCCAGTCGGTGGGAGTCTCGGTGATCCCGTGCTCGGCGAACACCTCCTTGTTGTAGTACACGCCCTCGACGGCGGGGCTGGTGATCAGGGCCGCGTAGCGGGTGTCGTCCAGGATGCCCGTCATGTCGGCGAGGTCGCCGCTGTACGAGTCGACCCAGGGCGCGTCGTCGAGCGGCTGCAGGTTGGTCGGCGCGTTGAGCGCGGTCAGCATCGAGGCGGTGGGCTGCCAGAACGCCAGGTCGGGCAGGTCGCCGGTGGCGACCTTGGTCTGCACGCCCTGCTCGTACGGGTCGGGGATCGTGACGACGTCGACCTCGGCGCCGGTCAGCTTCTCGAACCCGGCGACGACGGCGTCGGGCACGGTGTTGGAGTTCTGCGCGGCCCAGATGGTGAGCTTGGTGCCCGTCAGGTCCGTGTCCTGCGCGGGCCACGCCTCGGTGGCGCCCGAGTCGCCGCCCGTGTCGGCCCCGCCGGTGCCGGCGGTCGGGTCGCTGCACCCGGCCGCGAGGAGGCCGACGGCGACAGCCGCCGTCGTGATGGTCAGATACTTCTTCATATCGACTCCTTGGATGGTCACAGTCTTCTCCGACTGCGGGTCGTGCGGGGCCGCCGTGCGGCCCCGGTGGTCAGGTGAGCCCGGCGTGCCGGACTCGCAGGACGCGGGCCTGTGGGCCGGCGGGGATGCGGAGCTGGACGGGTCCGTCCGTGTCTCGCGTGACGTGCCATCCGTCGTCGGGCGGCCCATAGGCGATGTCGACCGCTCCCGCGGGAAGGTCGAGGTTGATGGCCGTGGCCTCGGCCCCGCGCCACCAGACGACGACGAGCGACTCGTCGGCGCTGCGCAGTCCGGCGGCCACCAGCGGCGCGCTCCAGGTCGGAAGGCCCAGCGGCCAGAACGGGACGGAGTCGACCAGCTGCGACGTCCACTGCTTCGCCAGTTCGACGCCCCGCGCGACGAGCGCCGTCTGCCCGGGCGTCATCTCGTCGAGCTTGCCGGAGAGGTAGAGCCGGCCGGCGAGGCCGGTGCTCATGGTGAAGACGATCTGCTCGTCGGTCATGTCGGGCTGGGGGTAGGCCCAGTTCGCAGCCTGCTCGGGAAGGATCCCGACCAGCGCCCCCGCCGCGATCGGCGGGTAGAGCAGGGGGTTCTGCTGGTCCGACGTCGACTGCAGGTCGAGCCGCGACAGCAGCGCGTAGTCGGAGCGCATGGCGCCCGACGCGCAGTTCTCGATCACCAGGTCGGGGTGGCGCTCCAGGACGCCGTCGATCCAGTCGAGGTGCGCCCGGTTCTGCTGGAGCAGGCCGTCGCCCGGGCTGTCGGCGCCCAGGTCAGTGCCCGCGCCGGGCGTGACGTTGTAGTCGAGCTTGAAGTAGCCGACGCCGAAGTCCTCGACCAGGCGGTCGACCACCTCGTCGAGGTGCTTGACGACATCGCGGTGCCGCAGGTCGAGCAGGTGCCTGCTCTGCTCGGTGATCCGCACGCCGTGGCGCTGCAGGAACGCCTCGTCCGGCAGGCTCTCCGCCAGAGGGCTGCGCACGCCGACAACCTCGGGCTCGAGCCACAGCCCCGGCACCATGCCGCCCGCGCGGATCGCGTCGACGACCCGCCGCAGGCCGCCGGCGGGAAACCGCGACACGGACGGTTCCCAGAGGCCGACGGAGTCCCACCAGTCGCCGCCGTCGTCGTACCACCCGGCGTCGATGCAGAAGTACTCCGCCCCGGACCGGGCCGCGGCGTCGACCAGCGGCAGGAGCTTGGCTGTGGTCGGGTCGCCCATGAGGGTGTTCATGTAGTCGTTGAAGACGACGGCGGGCCGGCGCGGGGTGCGGCGCAGCGCCCGGCGGTGCCGGGTCATCTCCGCCAGCGCCTCCTGCCAGCCGTCCGACGCCGCGAGGGATACCTGGATCGACTCGAACGACTCGCCGGCGTCGAGCACCCGAGTCCAGGCGTGGTCGTCGTCGGTGGGACCGAACAGGCCCAGGACGAGCACCTCTTCGTCGCTCGCGTCAAGGCGGACGCCCAGCTCGGCGCGCCATGCGCCGTTGTGCTCGACCTGCCACGCGAGGCCGGGACCGCCCTCGGCGAGGAGGACGCCGGACGGGTTGTACCGCCCCGACGACCACGAGCCGGTGCTGACCAGGCTGCGGGCGCCCCGGGCGTCCTGGTGCTGGTGCGCGGGCAGGTCGAGCCCGACGAGCCCGTCCTGGCCCGAGAGCCGCGTCCAGGCCCAGCGGTTCTCGCCGACCCACTCGCTGTGGCCCTCCAGCGAGAGCGTGTCGGCGACCGGCGCCGTGCCGACCGGGCGGCCGATCATCAGCGACGAGACGGCCTGGAGCGCGACCGGCACGGACCCGTCGTTGCGGACGGTCGTCCACGACTGCAGCGAGCTGCCCCCCTCGCGGACCCGGAGGTGCGAGGTCACGTGCAGCCCGGTGACGGCGTCGCCCTGGAAGACCTGGATGTCGGTCCAGCCGTCCGCCGACGTCACGTCGTGGCCCAGGACCCGCAGCCGCGCGCCGATGGCGGTGGCCGTGTTGCGGGTGTTGGCGCTGGCCCGCCCATGCCCTACCGCGAGGATCTCGACGAGCGGCTGCGTCGGCGTTCCCGCGCCGCCGCTCGTGGCCAGGCCGGCCGGGGCGTCGTCGGGCAGGACGAGCGCCAGCCCGTCCGGGTCTTCGGCCCAGAGGATCACTCGCGTCGCTGCGGAGCTGTGGTTCGCCGTCGTCGGCTGGCTTCCTTGCACGCCGCTATGAAAGCGCATATCAGAACTGAGCGCAAGACCCCTTTCAGATGGCTTGTTTGGGCGCGCGGCGGGGCGCAACCGCTTTCAGGCGGGGTGGACGGCGCGCGGCGCCGCCGAGGACCTCAGGATCAGGTCGGGCACAAAACGCACGGACGCGGGGACGGTCCCGCTGTCGATCTGCGCGTTGAGCAGGTGGAACGCCTTCTGGCCCAGTCGGACGAAGTCCTGCCGCACGGTCGTCAGGGGCGGGGTCCACAGGTGGCTCAGCGGATGGTCGTCGAAGCCGATGACGCTGACGGCCTCGGGGACGCTCTTGCCGGCGTCGGTCAACCCCTTGGTCAGCCCCATCGCGAGCTCGTCGTTGCCACACAGCACCGCCGTCACCTCGGGATCGAGCGCGAGCCTCGTGCCGGCGTCGTAGCCGGAGTCCGGCGCCCAGTCGGCGTAGAGCACAGGCGGGACGGGCACTCCCGCCTCCGTGAGCGCGTCGCGCCAGCCCAGCATGCGGGCGCTCGGGCGGCCGGGCGACGGGATCGCCACGTGGTGCACCGTGTGGTGGCCGATCTCCAGGAGGTGCTTCGTCGCGCGGGCGGCGGCGAAGCGGTCGTCCATGAACGCGTGCGCGACCTGCTCGTCCGCCGGCCGGCCCGAGGCCGCCGCCACGACCGGCAACCACGGCGGGATCGCAGCGAGCGCGGCCACGCCCGGTGGGTCGTACTCGAGCACGATCGCGCCGGCCATCGGCTGGCCGAGCGCGTGGTCGATCGCCGCGTCGACGGTGCGCTTGTCGTCGGTCTCGACGACCGAGATGACCACCATGTAGCCCGCCTGGCGCGCGGCCTCCTCGATGCCCTGGATGGTCGAGGCGTAGCCGTACCGCGTCGTGTCCCCGGCGAACACCGCGATCATGGGCTGGCCGCCGGTGGCCAGCGCCCGGGCAGCGCCGTTCGGCCGGAACCCCAGCTCCTTGATCGCCGCCATCACGCGGGCGCGGCGTTCGGGGCCGACCGGCACAGAGCCGCTGAGCACGCGGGAGACGGTCGGGACCGAGACACCGGCGACGCGTGCGACGTCGGCGATGACAGGCGGCTTCATGGGGCGATCAGGTTCCACAGGCCCAGGTTACGTGGAAAACGCTCGATCACGGAGATCGCCCTTGCCAACTCGGATGATTGACGCTTTCATATTCCCGGCGCCACGTCTTCGACGCGACCGCCGCCCTTCTCCCAGCCCGGCGACGTTGCCATGACTTCGCGACGTCGCGGGGCGCACGGGGGACTGACCGATGGTCCCGATCCACGAAGGAGTGGAACACAGGTGAGAATTCCTGATAGCGCAGATCAGACTCGGCCCGAAGGCCGATCCAGGCGGCGGCGAGGATGGACCGGCATCGCGGTGACAGCACTTGTCGCGACCACCCTCACGGTCGCGCAGCCGGCGATGGCGGACACCGACGTCCTTACGGTGGACTTCGGCGCCACGACCGGCGCCTTCCGTGGCGGCGCGACCGGCACCCTCTACGGTTTCGGCGACATCGGCGTGCCGACGTCGGCACTCGTCGACGGCGCGCACATCACCAACTCGTCCCAGCGCGCCCCGTACGGCACCCAGCACCCCAGCGGCGACGCGCTGCGGGTCGAGGACGGCTTCTTCGCCAAGCATGGCGAGGAGCTGGCGATCTACATCCAGGACTACTACCCCGACTGGGCGTACAACGGCGGGCGGCGTCCGGGGGACACGCGCACCTACGACCAGGCGACCGGCACGTTCACCAACCAGGCGAACGGCGTGTGGGACTACCTCGAGATCGTGGAGTTCGTGGCCGAGGCCGTGGCCACCCAGTCCGACCACCCCGAGGGCTATCTGTTCATCCCGTTCAACGAGCCGGACGGCGGGAACTGGTACCGGAACTGGGCGACCCAGCGCGAGCAGTTCCTCGGTGACTGGTCAGCGGTCCACGCGAAGATCCAGGAGGTGTGGCAGGCGCACGGGCTCGGGCAAGCGCGCATCGGCGGCCCCGGAGACGCCAGCTGGCAGCCCGAACGGTCCGCCGACTTCCTCGAGTACACCCGGGACGACGGCACTCTGCCGGACGTGTTCATCTGGCACGAGCTGGGCATCAACAACCTCGCCACGTACCGGACGCACTTCGCCGACTACCGCGCGCTCGAGCAGCAGCTGGGCATTTCGCCGATCCCGGTCAACATCACCGAGTACGGCATGTTGCGGGACATGGGCGTGCCCGGACAGCTCGTCCAATGGTTCTCCATGTTCGAGGACACCAAGGTCGACGCCCAGACCGCCTACTGGAACTACGCCGGCAACCTCTCCGACAACACCGCCCGGCCGGGCGGCGCCAACGGCGGCTGGTGGATGTTCAAGTGGTACGGCGACCTGGCCGGGTCCCAGACCGTCCGCGTGACGCCGCCCCAGCCGAACGTGGTCGACACCCTCCAGGGCATCGGGGCGATCGACGCGGCCAACCGCCGCGCGACCGTGCTCTACGGCGGCACCGACGACGATGTCCAGGTCGACCTGCGCGGCCTCTCCTCCGCCACCTTCGGCACTGCCGTCGACGTCGAGGTCCGCGAGGTCACGCTCACCGGCGCCGAGGGACTCGCCGGCACGCCGCGCGTCGTCCAGGCCCTGGACGGGGTTGCAGTCGCCGGCGGCAACCTGAGCCTGACGGTCCCGACCTACGACCGGTACGCCGCCTACCAGGTGGTCGTCACCCCGGCGCAGGACCGGGCGATCACGGCCGACCCGGTCTGGTCGACCAGCGTGGAAGCCGAGGCCACCCAGCTCACCGCCGCCACGGCCTACGACCAGAACCCCCAGGCGGGCGGGGGCTGGAAGTTCCTCGCCTCGGGGAGCACCGACGTCGGTTCGTTCAACCAGCCGACCTCCAAGGCCGACTGGACCGTCACCGTGCCCCGCACCGGCACCTACCGGTTCCAGGTCATCGGCGCCACACCGGGCACACCCGGCAGGCACGCGCTCTTCGTCGACGGCTCCAACCGCACCACGATCCAGTACACGGCCGACCTCGCGCTCAACGCGACGTCCAAGTGGCAGTACCGAGGCAGCGCCGAAGTCTCGGTGTCGCTCACCGCGGGGACGCACGTCCTGTCCGTCCGGGCGAGCCAGAACGGCACCCAGGTCCTGCCGAACTCGGACATCACGCTGGACAAGTTCGTCCTGACCGACGTCACCGACGGCGAACCTACCGCGTACCCCGCGAGCACCCTGCGCTACTACGGTGGCGCCGGCCTCGGGTGGCAGTCGGGTACGCGCGGCTTCGGCGGCATCGGCGGCGCCGGCCAGCGGGCCGATGCCTACCTCACCGCGATGGAGACCGGCTACTACGACGTCGCGGTGGAGTACTACACCACCGGGGCATCCGACCTGCGCCTGAGCCTCGGGGGCCGCACCCTCCCGGCGGTACAGGTCCCGGACGGCGGCAACCGCCGCACCACGTTCCGCTCCCACCTGACCGAAGGCATCAACGAGCTCGAGCTGCGGTCGAACCAGGGAGTACGTGTGAAGTCGGTGACGGTCACCCGCGCGGCGGGCGGCGATGCGGCGGCGTCGACCTTCGAGGCCGAGCGGCTCACTCGCAACGGGAGCGCCGCCGTGGTGAGCGTGAGCTCGTCGTCGGGCTCGAACGCTTCCGGCGGCCAGTACGTGGGATGGGTCGGCAAGGGGAGCAACAACTACGTCTCGATCCCCCGTAGCGGCGGATTCGCCGCTCCCGGCAACTACGACCTCGTCATCCACTACGCGAACGCCGAGACGGCGGGTGCGCACGCCTACAACCCGCAGGTGGTCGATCGTCAGGTCGTCGTGACGGAGGGCACGGGGGCGACGCCCGTAGGGTCCGCGTTCTTCCGGTACACGTACTCGTGGACCAGCTTCTGGCAGCGGACGGTGCCCATCACGCTGACCACGAGCACCGGCGGCATCCGGCTCGGGAACCCCTCGGCCTGGGCCCCTGACATCGACAAGGTGACCGTCGCCCCGCTGCTAGCCGGACCGCCGACCACCAGCCGGCTGCCCTAACCACCCGGCCCCGTTGAGTGCTGGGTATTTGCGGCTTTCGGGCCCAGAAAACCGCAAATACCCAGCACTCAACGGGTAGGGGTGGGAGTCGGTCAGGATGGGGTGGCTACTCGGGTGGTGATTCTGGTGACGACGTCGTCCAGAGTCGGGGTGGGGATGCCGTGCGTCGCCGCGCGACGGCGGACGGCGCCACCGATGGCGTCGAGCTCACCCTCACGGCCGGCCTCGATGTCGGCCTGCAGCGAGGACCGCATCGGCGCCGGGAAGCTGCCCAGGATGCCGGCCAGGTCCTCGCCGGTGGTCGGCACGCCCTCGGCGGTCGCGGTCGCCGCGATCTCGGCCAGCAGGCCGGAGGTCAGGGCGGTGTCGCGGGTCAGCGCGTCCCCGATGCCGGCGGCCCAGGTCGAGGTCAGCAGCGCCAGCGGCGCCAGGAAGCGCAGCTTCTTCCACAGCACCTCGGCCTCGGTCCCGCCGGTCACGACGTCGATCGGGGTGTCCCGCAGCGCGGCGACCAGGCCGAGCTCGGCGGCGTCGGCGGGCACCACCGTCCGCAGCAGGGTGCCGCGGTGCCGGACCAGCGCCGGGCCGAAGCCGCCGGCACCGGTGCGCAGCGTCTCGCCCGCGATGGTGGCGCCGACGACGCGCACGCCGGGCAGCGCCGCCCGCAGGACGTCGAGGTGGTCCAGGCCGTTGAGCAGGGACAGCACCTCGGTGGACGCGGTCCCGGCGAGCAGCCGGGCGGCGTCCGCCACGCCCTCCGCCTTGACCGCCACGATCACGCGCGCGCCGTGCGGGACCTCCGTCGTCGCGGCCAGCGGGGCGTGCCACGCGCCGAACTCGTCGGTCTGCACGTCCAGGCCGTGCTCGGTGAGCTGCCGGGCGGACTTCTCCCGGGCGACCACGACGACGTCGTGCCCTGCCCGCTGGAGCATGGCGGCGACCAGGCCGCCGATCGCGCCCGGACCGATGACGGCGATGAGGTTGTCAGTCATGCGCCTCATCGTAGGCAGCGGCCCGGGAGCTCACGGCGGTGTCCGTGACCGGGTCAGTGGCGGGTGGTCGGGCTCTGCGCAGCTGGCGAGACGGCTACTTCAGCAGGCCGGTGTCGGTCAGCCAGTCCTCGGCGATGTCGGCGAGGGCCTCGCCGGTGGCGGCACGGCCGTTCATCTCGATCAGGTCCTCGGTGGTCAGCGCCGCGGACACCTCGTTCAGCGTCGCGGTGACCGTGTCGTCGACCTTGTCCGTGCGGACGATGGGCAGGACGTTCTCGGCGGCGAACAGCGACTTGTCGTCCTCCAGCGACACGAGGTCGTTCTCGGCGATGCCGGGGTCCGTGCTGAAGATGTCGCCCGCCTGGACCTGCCCGGAGATCAGCGCCGTCATGGTGAGCGGGCCGCCGGCGTCCAGGCTGACGAACTCCTTGAACTTCAGGCCGTAGACGTCCTCCAGGCCGACGACGCCGTTGACGCGCGTCTTCCACTCCGGCGGGCCGCCGAGGGAGATCTCGCCGGCCACCGGCTCGAGGTCGGAGATGGTCTCCAGGTCGTACTTGTCGGCCGTCTCCTGCGTCACCGCGAGCACGTCCTTGTCCTGCGCGTCCGAGGCGTCGAGCATCGTGAGGGTGTCCGGCAGGACCTTCCCGAGCGCGGCGAGCACGTCCTCGGTGCTGCTCGCGGTGGCCTTGGTGTCGAGGTACTTGAGCAGGGAGCCGGCGTAGTCCGGGACGAGGTCGATCGAGCCGTCCTGGACGGCCTCGATGTAGACCTCGCGGCTGCCGATGTTGAACTTCTCGTCGACGTCGACGCCGGCGTCCTGCAGGGCCAGCGAGTAGATGGTGGCGACGAGCTGGCTCTCGGCGAAGTCGGCGGAGCCGATGACGACGCTGGATCCGGAGTCGGCGCCACCAGCGGCGGCGTCCTCGGCGAGCGGGTCGCCGCCAGCGCAGGCGGTGAGGGCGAGCAGGGCGACGCCGGTGAGGCCGGCCAAGCCGATGCGGGCGAAGGAGCGGTTCATGATGTTGCCTCTCTGCTGCTGGGGGGAACGGTGCTGCTGGGGGGAACGGTGCTGCTGGGAGAAACAGGGCGGGGGGAAATGGGGCCTGGACGGGTTGTCCGGTCCCGCCGGAAGCTGAACGCGGACGCCCGGGTCAGGCCCGGCGAGACGACGGCCCGGCCCAGGGCGAGGAACGCGAGCTCCAGCGCGAGGGCGACTATCGCGACGAGGATGGCGCCGGCAGCCATCTGCGTGTAGTCGGAGGAGGCGCGGCCGTCGATGATGTACCGGCCGAGGCCCTTGAGGGAGACATAGGCGGCGACCGTGGCGGTGGAGACGATCTGCAGGGTGGCGTTGCGGACCCCGGACAGGAAGAGCGGCAGCGCGCACGGGACCTGCACGTGCAGCAGGATCTGCGGGCGCGTGTACCCGGTCGCCCGGGCCGCGCCGACGGCGCCCGGGTCCGCGCCCTGGATGCCCGCGACGGTCCCCGCCAGGATGGGCGGCACCGCGAGCAGCACGAGGACGACGATCGTCGGCCCGACGAACGCGAGCTGCGAGCCGATGTGCGGCGCGACGAGCATGACGACGAGGACGAGCAGGCCGAACGTCGGCAGCGCCCGCAGGGCGTTGGCGACGCCGGCCACGAAGAGCTCGCCGCGCCCCGTGTAGCCGATGTAGACGCCGAGCGGGACGGCGATGGCGAGCGCGATGAGCAGGGCGCTGCCCGAGTACAGGAGGTGGTAGCCGACCTGTACGGGGATCGAGTCCTGGCCGGCCCAGTGGGCGGGGTCGAGGAACCAGCCGACGATGTTCATGCGGTCTCCGCCTTCTGCTGCCATGGGGTCAGGGCCCGCGTGCCGAGGTGGACGAGCACGTCCAGGACCACGGACAGCACCAGGCACAGCACGATCCCGACGACGATCGGCAACGTCAGCCGGAGCGAGAACCCCTGGGTGAAGAGCGACCCGAGCTGCGGGATGCCGAGCAGGGCCGCCATGGTCACGATGCTCACGTTCGAGACGACCGCCACGCGCAGGCCGCCGCCGATCGCCGGCACGGCCACGGGCAGCTCCACGTGCAGGAGCCGCTGCCAGGCGCGGTAGCCCATCGCCGTCGCGGCCTGGACCGTGTCGTGCGGCACCGACGCCAGCCCGTCCGCGATGACCCGGACCAGCAGCGCGACGCTGTAGACCGTCAGCGCGACGACGACGTTGAGAGGGTCCAGGATCTTGGTGCCGAGCAGCTGGGGCAGGAGGACGAACAGCGCTATCGACGGGACGGTGTAGAGCAAGCCCGAGGCGCCGACGATCAGCGGGTAGACGCGCGGTGACCGCGACGCCCACCACGCCAGCGGGATGGCGATGAGCAGGCCGAGCACCGTCGGGACGACGCTGAGCACGGCGTGCCACGCGGTGAGCTCGCCGAGGCGGGCCGCGTTGTCCGCGATCCAGTCGACGATCATCGGGCGACCCCGGCTTCCCTCTCGCGGCCGATGTGCCGGAGCACCTCGTCCGTCGTGACGCTCCCCCGCAGCCGTCCGTCCGGGCCCGCGACGAGGCCGCGCCTCGTGGGGCTGGAGAGGGCGGCGTCGAGCAGGTCGCGCAGGCTGCCGTCGGCGCGCGCGACGGTCCCCGAGAAGTCGACGTGGTGCTCCTCGACGACAGCGCCCACGGCACGCAGGTCCACCCAGCCGAGCGGCGCGCCGGCGTCGTCCACGGCGACGCACCAGTCGTCGCGCTGACCCGAGTCGGTCGAAGGTCCGACGCCGCCGCCGTCGGCCGGACGGTCGCCGACCCGGACCGTCACCTCGTCGGCGAGCTCGACGGACGCCGTCGCTCCGACGAAGCCGAGGGCGCGGTACCCGCGGGAGGCGCCGACGAAGTCCGCGACGAAGGCGTCGGCCGGGTGGGCGAGCAGCTCGGCCGGGGTCGCCACCTGGGCGAGCGTCCCGCCCTCCCGGAAGACGGCGACCGTGTCGCCCAGCTTGAGCGCCTCGTCGATGTCGTGGGTGACCATCACTATCGTCTTGCCGATGTCGCGCTGCAGCTCGAGGAAGGAGTCCTGGAGCTGGGTGCGGACCACCGGGTCGACGGCGCTGAAGGGCTCGTCCATGAGCAGGAACGGCGGGTCCGTCGAGAGCGCCCGGGCGACCCCCACGCGCTGCTGCTGCCCGCCGGAGAGCTGGTAGGGGTAGCGCGAGGCGTGGCGCTCGTCGAGGCCGACCTTCGCCAGCAGCCCCAGCGCGCGGGTGCGCGCCTCCTTCTTGCCCGCGCCGAGCAGGCGGGGCAGCGCGGCGACGTTGTCGACGACGGTCCGGTGCGGGAACAGGCCGGCGCTCTGGATGACGTAGCCGATCTTGCGGCGCAGCTCGATCGCGTCGACCGACCGGGTGTCCTCGCCGTCGAGGCTGACCACCCCCTCGGTCGGGTCGATCAGGCGGTTGATCATCCGCATCGACGTCGTCTTGCCGCAGCCCGACGGGCCGACCAGCACCGTCAGCCGGCCGCTCGGGGCGTCGAAGGTGAGGTCGTGCACCGCGTGCGTGCCGTCGGGGTACACCTTGGAGACGTGCTCGAACGTGATCATGCGGTGGCTTCCTTCGGGTAGTTGGCGTCCGGGTCGCCGGCGGGCCCGGCGGCCGGGCCGCCGAGCTCCGACGAGAGGGTGGCGACCTCGGCGGCGAGCAGGCCCCCGTAGCGGGACTCGTCGTCCGCCCCGAGGCGGTAGCTCGGGACGACCAGGCTCAGGGCGGCGACCACGCGCCGGCCCACCCGGATCGGCGCGGCGATCGCGGTGACGTCGCTCTCGACGCCGCTCCGCACGAGCGCCCAGGACCCGTCCGGGACGGCGCCGGTGAGGGCCTGCCCCGCGGCCGTGCCGTCGAGGGGGATCGTGCCGCCCACCCAGCTCCGGTGCCGGATGTTGTGCGAGCCCTCCACGATGGCGATGTAGAGCGCGGTCTCGTGGTGGCCGACGCTGCTGAGGTACACGGACTCGCCGGTCGCCTCGGCGAGCGTCTTCATCGCGGGGCGCGTGAGGTCGATGAGGGACTCGTTGCTCAGGGCCTGCGCGCCGAGCTGGATGATCCGGCCGCCCGGGGTGAACGAGGCGTCCTCGTCCCGGCGGACGAACCCCGCGCCCTCCAGCGTGCGCAGCAGCCGCAGGGCGGTGCTGGGTGCGAGCCCGGTGGCGCGGGCCGCCTCGGAGAGGTTGGCCCGCCCCTGCTCGCAGACGACGGCGAGAAGTGCGAGCACCCGCTCGGCTGTCCTGGTCCCGGCCTCTGCCATGTCTGGATCCCTCCACGCGTCGCGTTCCTGGTGTCTTCCTCCAGCGAAAGTAGGGGCGGGGCGTTTTCAGCACATCGCCGCCTCATTGCCACTGTGTAAAACCCACTTGCCACTGGACGGCACTGCGCCGACCGGCACAATGGCAGGTGCACGGCGAACGCAGGCACGGGAGAGCACGAGGAAAGGGGCTATGCCGATGATCGAGCTGGGCGGGAGCGCGGGACTGGCGGACGTGGTCGCCGTCGCGGACGGCGGGCGCGTACGCGTGCCCGACGCCGCGATCGAGGCGGTGGGCCGGGCGCACGAGCTGACGCGCCGGCTCAGCGCGGAGGTGCCGACCTACGGCCGGACGACGGGCGTGGGCGCGAACAAGTCCGCCGCCGTCGTCGACGACGCCGCCGCCCACGGGCTCCGGCTCCTGCGCAGCCACGCGGTGGACGCGGGCCCGGAGCTGCCCGAGCGGGCGGTGCGGGCGATGCTCGCCGTGCGGCTCAACCAGCTCTGCGCGGCCGGATCCGGCGTGGACCCGGCGGTGCTCGGCGCGCTGGAGGGGATGCTGAACGGGAACGCCCTGCCCACCGTCCGAGCGCACGCCTCGATCGGCACCGGCGACCTCGGCGCCCTGGCCGGCACCGCTCTGACCCTTATGGGCGAGCGCCCGGCCACCGGTCCGCTCGAGCCCATGGGTCCCTGGAGCAGCGACAGCGCGCTGCCGTTCATCAGTTCGAACGCCCTCACGATCGGCCGCACCTGCCTCGTGGTCGACACCCTCTCCCGGCTCGACCGCGCCGCCGCCGCCGTCTACGCGCTCAGCTTCCGCGGGCTCGACGGCAACACGTCGGTGCTCTCCCCCGCCGCGGTGCGGGCCGCGGCCGCGCCCGGGGTGGATGTGGTGGCCGAGCGGGTGCGGCGGCTGCTGGAGCCAGCCGTGGAGCCGGCCCGGATCCAGGATGCGTTCGGGCTGCGCACCTTCCCGATCAGCCAGGGCGCCTTCACGCACGCGCTCGGGACGTTGGCCGAGCAGGCGGGCCGGGTCCTCGGCGTCGCGCAGGAGAACCCGCTGTTCGACCTCGCAGGTGAGACGGTGGTCCACCACGGCGCCTTCCACCAGGCCGCGCTGGGGCTGGCGCTCGACGGCTGCAACCTCGCCCTCGCACAGACCGGGCCGCTCGTGATGTCCCGGATCGCGATGATCAACGAGCCGGCCCTCACCGGGCTCCGGCCGTTCCTCGCGACGGGCCAGGAGGGCGCATCCGGCCTGATGATGGTCGAGTACGTCGCCGCGAGCGCGCTCGGCGAGCTGCGCGCGGCGGCGCAGCCCGCCTCGCTCGGATCCGTCGCACTCTCCCGCGGCGCCGAGGAGGACGCGAGCTTCGCGTCGCAGGCAGTCGTCCAGGCCGAGCGGGCGGTCGACGCCTACCGGACCCTGCTCGCGTGCGAGCTCGTCGGCGCCGTGCGGCTGCTCCGTCAGCGCGGCGTCGTGCTGCCGGCGGGACCGCTGGGCGACGCGTTCGAGCTGGCCGCCGCGCTCCCGTCCGACGACGTCGACCGGGACCTGCGCGACGACCTCGACCTCGCCCAGAAGCTGCTCGACGCGCTGGCGTGGGTCTAGGTGTGTTCGGACCGGGGTGTCGGACGCGTCCGGGACTAGCGGCCTTGGGTGGACGTGACAGGCAGCGCAGACGGCCGCGCGGCTGACTCCGCGACAAGCGTCGCCGCCAGGAGCGCGGCCACGACCGCGAGTGCCGCCATCGGCGGCACGACCACCAGTAGCGGGATCGAGGCCGCTACGGCAAGTGCTCCGACGACGCGCCACGTGGACCAGCCCAGGCCGACGAGCCTGGCGAACAGGGCAGTCGAGGCGAGGTAGATCGCAAGTCCGCTGCCGAGAGCGGAAGCGCCGAACCATCCGTAGCCCTCGACATCGTGGACGTGTGCCATCGCGTTCTCCACGCCGAGCGCCGCAAGGATGATCCCGGCGACTATCGGCGTATGACCGTAGGTGAACGCGTCGCTGGCGAGGGTCACCCGCGCGGAACCGGAGAGCCCATCGAAGGCCGCTTCCGCGGCGCTGCCGATGCGTGCGAAGTAGGCCTGCCACAGCAGCACGGAGATCGTGACCGCGAGCACGGTCCCGAGCATGATGGCGCCGTCGATCGGCTCCCTCGCGACGCCCACGCCGATCGCCACGATCGACTCGCCCAGCGCAAGGATGACGACCAGGCCGTGCCGCTCCACCCAGTGCTCGACGGACCGCAGGCGCCAACCGCCGCCCCCTCGTGCGCCCGCGTAGATGAAGGCCAGGTCCCACAGGAGTGCCGCCAGCCAGATCCACGTCTGCGCAGGCCCTCCCACGAGCGCCCCGAAGGTGAGCCCGATCACCGCGGGCGCCGTCGAGATCAGCTGCGTGACGATGACGCGGCGGCGCAGCTCCTGATCATCGCCCGCGACCATCACGTACAGCGAGGCGTGGATGGCCCGCACCATCGTGTACGCGATGACCAGCACGAGCGGTCCGTGCCAGCCGCCGGGCAGGTCGTCGTAGGACTCCGGGATCGCCAGCGCCACGATGAATATCCCGACCATCGCCGCGGGCAGGCCGACCCGCAGAACACCGTGATCGGCGGCCGCATGATTGCCGAGCCACGCATAGGCGCACCACGTCAGCCAGAGCAGCCCGAGCACGACCAGCGCCTGCAGCACCCCGAGGGCGCTGTGCGTGTCGGCCATCAGATGGCTCACCTGGGTGAACGCGAACACATAGACGAGGTCGAAGAACAGCTCGAACGCCGTCACGCGGCTCGACGCTGTCGCCGCGGTGGATCGCTTCCGCAGGGCCGCGGCAGGCGTGCCCGCTGAAGGGCCGCTGGAGTCGTTCTGCATGGGCCTAGCCTGCCCGAGAACGGCCGCGGTCATCGACGGATGCGGTAAGCCCTGAGGGAACACCACGGCGCAGGTCCGCCGGGCCGCGGGTCGGCAAGCGGTCGTTCCGCCGAGCACAGTCGGTGCTGGACTACTCTCGAGGGATGGCCGCTGTCACTCTTGGGATCCCGTCGGTGCGAGGCGTGCCCCGGCGCGCCGCCGCCCCCGGCGGCAGGCCACGCCCCGAGACCCCGCTGCTCGTCGACCGGTACGGGCGCGTCGCCCGCGACCTGCGCGTCTCCATCACGACGGCGTGCTCGCTGCGCTGCACCTACTGCATGCCGGCCGAGGGCCTGCCGCTGGTGCCGCGCGACGAGCTGATGACGCCGGACGAGATCGGCCGGCTCGTCGGCATCGGCGTGCGGGACCTGGGCATCCGCGACATCCGGTTCACCGGCGGCGAGCCGCTCATGCGGCGCGACCTGGAGCAGATCATCGGCGCGGCGCGCGCGGCCGCGGACGAAGGGATGGCCTCGCTGCGCGGCGGCACGACGTCGGGTGGCTCGACGGCGGGCATGCCGACGTCGGGCGGCCAGGCAACAGCCGAACGCGTCCGCATCGCCATGACCTCGAACGCGCTCGGGCTGGACAAGCGCGTGGACGCGCTGGTCGCGGCGGGCCTGGACCGGGTCAACGTCTCCCTCGACACCGTGGACCGGGAAGCGTTCGCGACGCTGACCCGGCGCGACCGCCTGGACGACGTGCTCAAGGGCATCCGCGCGGCGCTTGCCGCGGGACTGGCGCCGGTCAAGATCAACGCGGTGCTCCTGCCCGAGACCCTGGAGGGCGCCGCCGACCTCCTCGCCTGGGCCGTCGAGCACGGCTGCAACCTGCGCTTCATCGAGGAGATGCCGCTCGACGCCGACGGGCAGTGGACCCGCGACGACGTCGTGACCGCCGCCGACCTGCTGGGCGTCCTGGAGTCCCGCTTCACGCTGACCCCGGCGGGCCGCGAGGACCCGTCGGCCCCGGCGGAGGAGTGGCTGGTCGACGAGGGCCCCGCGACTGTCGGGATCATCGCGTCGGTGACCCGCTCCTTCTGCGGGGCCTGCGACCGCACCCGCCTGACCGCTGAGGGCACCGTCCGGTCCTGCCTGTTCGGGAACGAGGAGACGGACCTGAAGGCGCTGCTGCGCAGCGGCGCCACGGACGACGAGGTCGGCGACGCGTGGCGCGCCGCCATGTGGGCCAAGCCCCGCGCGCACGGCAGCGACGCCGTCGAGCTGGCGCCGGACGCATTCGCCGCCACCGAGCGCAGCATGGGCGCCATAGGCGGCTGACCATCCTGGTTGTGGGCGTGATCGTTGCTGCTACCTGCCCGTCTTAGGCGCAACGATCGCGCCCACAGCCAACGGTGGTCAGGCTCGCCGTCCCGGGCGTGGTTGAATTCCGGCGTGATAACAGCGACCGAGCGGCCGCAGCGCATCATGATCGTGACCGACGCCTGGGAGCCGCAGGTGAACGGTGTCGCCACTGCGCTCTCCCGGACGGTCACCGAGCTGCGCCGGATGGGCTGCACGGTCGAGGTGGTCACCCCCTGGGACGGCTACCGGACGATCCCCCTGATCACCTACTCCGAGATCCGCGTGCCCATCCTGGCCCGCGACGACGTCGAGCGGCGCTTCCTGGAGTTCGCGCCCGACGCCGTGCACATCGCCACCGAGGGCCCGCTCGGCTGGTACGCGCGCGCCGTCTGCGACCATTTCGGCTTCCCGTTCACCTCCAGCTACCACACCCAGTTTCCCGAGTACCTGAGCGCGCGCTGGTCGTGGATCCCGCTCTGGGCGGGGTACCGGTACATGCGCAAGTTCCACGACAAGTCGGGGCGCGTGCTGGTCGCGACGCCGACGATGCGCGAGCAGCTCACCCACTGGCGCATCCGCAACGTGACGCCGTGGAGCCTCGGCGTGGACACCGAGCAGTTCCACCCCCGGCGTCGTGCGGCGAGGCCCGACACGACGAAGCCCGACACGACGAAGCCCAACGCGGCCGCGGCCGGCGCGCCCGGCCCGGCGAGACCCAGTGGCGTGTACCGCGACCTGCCCGGCCCCGTCTTCCTGTACGTCGGCCGGCTGGCCGTCGAGAAGAACGTCGCGGCGTTCCTCGCCCTGGACCTGCCCGGCTCGAAGGTGGTGGTGGGCGACGGCCCCGCCCGCGCCGACCTGGAGGCCGCCTACCCGGACGCGCACTTCCGCGGCCGACGCTCGGGCGACGACCTGGCCCGGCACTTCGCCGACGCCGACGTGCTCGTCTTCCCGAGCCGCACCGACACGTTCGGCCTGGTCATCCTGGAGGCGATGGCGTCGGGCACCCCCGTGGCCGGCTTCGACGCGCCCGGCCCGCGCGACCTCATCCCGGGGTCCGGCGCGGGCGCCGTCGACGACGACCTGCGGGCCGCCTGCCTCGCCGCGCTCGACTGCTCCCGTGAGGACACCCGCCGGTACGCCGAGCACTTCTCGTGGCGGGCGTGCGCCGAGACGTTCTACGCCCAGCTCGACGTGCCGCCCCCGCCGGTGCGGGAACGCATCTGGCGGCGCGGGATCCAGCGCCTGCCGAACCTCAGCCTGAGCATGCCGACGCTCACCATGCCGACGCTGACGATGCCGACCCTGACCATGCCCAGCCACGGAACCGACACGATGCGCCGCGCCGCCACCCGGGTGCACCGGCTGGTTACAGACCGACCCATTCGGACTCGCCGTCGGTGAACCGCTGCTTCTTCCAGATCGGCACCTCGGCCTTGATCCGCTCCACCAGCAGCGAGCAGGCCTCGAACGCCTCCTTGCGGTGCCCCGCCGACGCCGCCGCCACGAGCGCGACGTCACCGACCTCGAGGTGGCCGTACCGGTGGGTCGCGGCTACGCGCAGGCCGGTCTCGGCGGCCACCGCCTGGCACACTCTTCGCAGGACGGCAGTAGCGTCCGGATGCGCCTCGTAGTCGAGGCTCGTGACGTCGCGTCCGCCGTCCTCGTCGCGGACCACGCCGCGGAAGGTGACCACGGCCCCGCACTCGGGCGCGGCGACCGCGGCCTCGACGGCTCGCCCGACGGCGTCGTCCAGCACGTCCTGCGTCACGCGCACGGCCTCGTCCACAAGCACTCCCTCGTCGTCCCTCGGGTGCGGCGTCACAGCGGCCACGTCGTCACCTCGGCACCCGGTTCGAGCGTAGTCGCGGCGGAGGGGACGTCGATCAGCACGTCCGCCGCCGCCATCGACGCCACGAGGTGCGAACCCGGCCCGCCGACGACCGCGACCCGCGCCGCCGCGCCGTCGTGGCGCACCCAGCGGCCGCGCAGGAGCTGCCGCTTCCCGGCCGGCGAGCCGACGGCGCCGTCGAGCACCGCGGGGACCTGCTCGACCGGCGGCAGGCCGCCCGCGCGCCGCAGGACGTCGCGCAGGAACACCACGAACGAGACCTGCGCGCTGACGGGGTTCCCGGGGAACGCGAGCACGGGCGTGCCCCCGATCCGGCCGAAACCCTGCGGACCGCCGGGCTGCATCGCCACCGAGCGGAACGTCACCTCCGGCAGGGCGTCCTTGACCACCTCGTAGGCGCCCTGGCTGACGCCGCCCGTCGTGAGCACCAGGTCGCACAGCGCCGCCGCGCGCTCGAGGGTCGCGCGCACGACCTCCGGGTCGTCGGGGACGGTCAGGCGCAGGTCGACCCGCCCGCCCGCGACCTGGACGGCGGCGACGAGCGCCGGCCCGTTGGCGTCCCAGATCTGGCCGGGCCCGGGCTCGCCGTCCGGCGGGACGAGCTCGCTCCCCGTAGACACGACGGCCACCGAGACCGGCACCAGGACCGCCAGCCGCGAGATGCCGCACGCGGCCGCCGCCGCCACGTGGTGCGGCGCGAGCACCGTGCCGGCGCGCAGCACGACGTCGCCGGCGGCGACGTCGGACCCGGGCTCCCGCACGAACTCCCCCGCGGCCCGGCCCCGCGCGATCTCGACGGTCGCCGCCAGGTCGCCCGAGGACTCGTTGAAGGTCACGTGGTCGGTGTCCTCGACGGGGATCACGGCGTCGGCGCCGTCCGGCACGGGGGCACCCGTCATGATGCGGACCGCGGTGCCCGGCTCCAGCGGGGCCGGCTCGCCCGGCGCGGCGGCGACGTCGCCCGCCACGGGCAGGGTGACGGGCGCGCCCGGGCCGGCTACTGCGACGTCGGCCGCGCGTACCGCGAAGCCGTCCATCTGCGAGTTGCGGAAGCGGGGCAGCGGGCCGGGCGCCACGACGTCGCGCGCCAGCACCCGCCCGAGCACTCCCCGCTGGACGGACATCTCCTCTTCCGCCCGGTCGGAGAGCCCTGCGAGGAGCTCGGCGACGTCGGCCCGATGCTGTTCCACGTCTACGCGATCGCCCATGACCGCAACTTATCTCGGAACGCCGCCCCACCCCGAGCACGGCCCCGGGGTGACCACAGGTCTGGCGGGTGTGTTGCTCCGCGTAGTCGTTGTCTACCGGGAGCAACACACCGGCAGAGGTATGTACTCCCCCGGAGCCACGGGGCGAGAATCGATCATGCACATCCATGCGCTGAGCAACAACGGGACCACCCCCGACGGCGCCCTGGTCCGCCGGGACGCGCAGACGCCCGACGGCCTGCGGGTGCTCGACTCGGTGCTCGCCATGCGCCCCACGCCCGACGTCGTGCTGCGGGCCCGGCAGCGCGTCGAGTATGACGGCGACGTCCGCCGCTGGGTGCGCTACTCCCTCCAGCGCGAGCCCGGCGGCGTGGACGTCGCGTTCGAGCGCGCCGAGCTGCCGCCCGGGGTCGGGAACGGCGTGCCGTCGTTCGCCCGGTACCTCCTGGTGCTGGAGCTCGCGACGGTCGGCGCCTGGGTCGAGTACACCCAGCTCGACGACGCGGACCCGACCCGCACCCAGCACGCCCTCCTGGTCCGCACCGACACCCAGCCGCTCATCCTGCCCGACGGCGTCTCGACGTCGGCGATGCGCATCGACCAGCTCCTCGACGGCAGCCCCGCGAACGCGTTCTGGTGCGACAGCTTCGGCGTGCTCCAGGCGGACTACATCGAGACGTTCCCCGACGGCACCCAGCTCACCGGCGTCTCGTGGCGCACCACCTGGGAGGGCATCGAGCCGTGGCTCGACGCCGAGGTGCGCGCCGCCCTGGACGCGTCGGGCATCCTCGCTTAGCCGCCGCCCTGGCCGCCGTCGATGCCCTTGCCGTGGCGTCGGCGCACCCGTACTACCTGTGCAGGTGCGCCTTGTGCCCGATGGCGGCCGAGACGTCCGCCTCGGCCACGGTGAGCAGCCGGTCGGCCAGCCGCCGCAGCGCCCGTCCGGCAGCGATCTCGTCGCCGATCAGCGGAACCTCGGGGTCCCCCGGTGCCTTCCTGGCATGTCCGACGGCGCGCAGCGCGTCCGGCGGACCGCTCATCACGGTGGCCTCCGCCGTCGTGCTGCCGCCCGACTCGACCACGGTGATCCGCACGTCCCAGGTGAGCGCCCGGGCCTGCCGGGCCTCCCACTCGGCCGAGCCGGCCTCGACCTGCGCGTCGACTATCGTGTCCGCGCCGGGGTACACGAGCGTCTCCTCGCCGGTGTCGGACCATCTCACCCGGTAGGGCGGCGAGCCGTCGCCGTGGGGGGTCTCGGTCACCACGCCGTCCCGCACCGCGCCGCCGACCACTCCCGAGGCGGTGACTATCCGGTCGCCCACTGCTGCCTTCATCGGGTCCTCCTCGCGTCGTTGCGTTGCTTCCATCATCGCCCCGCGCACCCCCGGCTGTCAGACGTACCCGGGAACTCACCCGACATCAAAATACGGAGGTCGACGCCGGGAGCCCCACCTAGGCTGCGGGCATGCCAGCGCACGTACAGCCCATCGTCCCGCCCAAGCTCCGCCACGGCGACACCGTCCGCGTGATCGCGCCCGCGAGGTCGCGGACGATGATCATGGAGCACGACAACACCAAGTGGATCGACGAGCGGTTCGCCGCCATGGGACTCACCCTCACGTTCGGTGAGCACGTCGACGAGGACGACCAGTTCCGCAGCGGCTCGATCGAGCACCGCGTGGCTGACCTGCACGCCGCGTTCGCCGACCCGGCCGTCGCGGGGATCCTCACCGTGATCGGCGGGTTCAACAGCAACGAGCTGCTCCCCTACCTGGACTTCGACCTCATCGCGGCGAACCCCAAGGTCCTCTGCGGCTACTCGGACATCAGCGCGCTGCAGAACGCGATCCTCGCCCGCGCCGGCCTGGTCACGTACTCCGGCCCGCACTGGTCGAGCTGGGGCATGCGCGACCACTTCGAGCCCACCGGGGACTGGTTCCGCGCGGCCGTCATGGACGACACCCCGATCGCCGTCGAACCGTCGCAGGCCTGGACCGACGACCCGTGGTTCGCCGACCAGGACGCCCGCACCCCCGTCCCGAACGAGGGCTGGTGGGCGCTGCGCCCCGGGCGGGCCTCCGGCCGGATCGTCGGCGGCAACCTCGGCACGCTCAGCCTGCTGCAGGGCACCGCGCACATGCCGTCGCTCGACGGCGCGCTCCTCTTCCTCGAGGACGACTTCGAGTCGGACGCCGCCCACGTCGCGCGGCAGCTCACCTCGCTGCTCCAGCTGCCCGACGCCGACGGCGTCACGGGGCTCGTCGTCGGCCGGTTCCAGAGCAGCTCCGCCGTGACGCGCGAGGCGCTGGACGAGATCGTCGCGCGTCAGCCCGCGCTGCGCGGCAAGCCCGTGCTGGCCGGCGTGGACTTCGGGCACACGAGCCCGCTGCTCACCTTCCCGGTCGGCGGGACGGCGGAGGTCGCCGTCGGCCCGGTCGAGGCCAGCCTGACCATCACGCGGCACTGACGCCCCACATGTCAGGCGCTCAGATCACCGGAATGACCTGAGCGTCTGACGTCCGTGAGGAGGCGGCACCGAGGGTGCCGTAAGTCAGACTTCGCGCGAGTTATTCTGAGTTACGCTACGTAAGTCAGAATAACTCCGTCCTAGTCTGAGTTGTGGGAGCCTCCATGCCCGAGTCGATCCGCCTCGAACCGCACCGCTCCGTGGTGGCCCCCTGGGAGCAGTCGGTGCGGGGCGGCACCGCTGACGACCGTCGGCTGAGCGAGGTGACGGTACGCCTCCCCCCGCACATCGCAGACCTTGATCTGGTCGCCAACGCTCATCTCACGAGCCGCCTCGAAGTCGCCCTCCGCGAGATCGCGAACCTCGACCATGCGCACGGTGCGCATCTCGACGCGCTCTCCGCTCTGCTGCTGCGCAACGAGTCGGTCGCCTCGTCCAAGATCGAGCACGTCGAGGCCTCGATCGACGACTTCGCGCGAGCCATGCACGGCATCCGGGCGAACGAGTCGGCTACGTCGATGGTGGCCTCGACGCACGCGCTCGAGCACCTGATCGCCTCGGTGGCGGGCGGTGCAGACCTGACGCTGACCAACATCCACCGAGCGCACGCCGCGCTCATGGCCGACGACCCGTACGAAAAGGACTACGCGGGCCGGTTCCGCGACATGCAGAACTGGATCGGCGGTTCTGACTACTCGCCACGGGGGGCACTCTTCGTGCCCCCACCACCTGAGACCGTCGACGCGTATATGAACGATCTCGTGCGGTTCGCCAACCGGGACGATCTCAGCGCGCTGGTCCAGGCCGCGGTCGTGCATGCGCAGTTCGAGTCCATCCACCCGTATACGGACGGCAACGGGCGCATCGGGCGGGCGCTCGTCAACACGGTCCTGCGCCGTCGCGGCGTCACTTCCCGAGTCGTCGTCCCGTTGGCATCCGCCCTGGTTGTGCACCGCGAGGAGTATTTCGACACCCTGAACTCCTATCGCGACGGCGACGCAGGGCCGGTCGTCGAGGCTTTCACGGTCGCGGCTGTGATCGCCGCGGAAGAGTCGCGAACCACTGCGGACCGGTTCTCCGCAATGCCGGAGGAGTGGGCTACGGCAGCAGGCCGGCCTCGGCGAGGAAGCACCGCCGCCGAACTGCTGACCGCGCTACCCGCCCATCCTGTCTTCTCGACAGAAGACGCGGAGGACATGACCGGTGGGGCGACATCGACGGTGTATGCCGCGATCAGCCGCCTGCACGACGCCGGAATCATCAGACCGCTCACGGATCGCACGCGGAACCAGGTCTGGGGCACGGTCGCTCTGCTCGACGAGCTCGGAGACCTGGGCCTCCGCATAGGAACCCGCGCCCGGACCGCTCGAACACGGCCCTGAAGCATTGCCGGGACCCCAGCGCAGAACTCGCCGTCCGCCGTCGGCGAACCCGGAAATTGAGTCGGGTCGACTCAGGTTGAGACTGACATCAATCCCATCCGGAGGAGAACATCATGACCACCGTTCTGACAACCCGTTCCCCGTTCGCCCGCACCTGGCTCCGCGACCCGTGGAGCGCGCAGTTCGCCGCCGCCGAGGGCCCTGTGCCCGCGGCCGACGTCTACCGCGAGGGCGAGGACCTCGTCGCCCGCCTCGACCTGCCGGGCGTCGACCCGGCCAGCGACATCACCGTCGAGGTCGAGGGCCGCAAGCTCGTCGTGCGCGGCGAGCGCAAGGACCAGCGCTCGGAGGAGTCCGAGGGCCGCCGCATCTCGGAGGTCCGCTTCGGCGCCTTCCGCCGCACCGTCACGCTGCCGAGGACCGTGGACGGCGACGCCGTCAGCGCCTCCTACGACGCGGGCGTGCTGACGGTCACCGTGCCGGGCGCCTTCGCCGGCACGACGCCGCAGCGCATCGAGGTCACCACCGCCGCCTGATCACCTCAGCCGGCTACCCGACGGCGCCCGACCGCAACCC